>NZ_AXVU01000020.1:0-129311 GCF_000482585.1 Streptomyces sp. CNQ329
CCACGGGGTGAGGTTCAAGAACCGCTGGAGTGCCTTGGGCTCCTTCTCACCGGCGAACTCGGCCATGGTCCAGCCGTTCTTGCGCTGCAACGGGGAGAGGAGCCCACGCAGGTACTGAAGGGCGTGCCCTTGGGACTCCGGGCGGTAGAACAGTGGGGTTATCCGCTCGCCCAGCGCGGCGAACTCTCGGTCCCAGACGGCTAAATCGGCCGGGCTGACGGCGTCCGACGGACAATCTTGATCACGGGGCTGTGTCGTGGCCACAGCCAGAGTCTCCCACCACCCCATGATCAAGATCTAGCCCTGTAGTACTAGGGGCCGTCCTTCTCGTTCCTCCCGGTACATGCGGGCACGCACCACCGTCTCTCGCCGGATGCCGCCGCGTACCGCTACCTCAGTGGTGGCCGCCCGCCGCCTCCAGGCGCTTCTTGGACGCCTCGATCTCGGCCTCCGCGTCCTGCCGGCCCACCCAACTGGCGCCCTCCACGGACTTGCCGGGCTCCAGGTCCTTGTACACCTCGAAGAAGTGCTGGATCTCCAGCCGGTCGAACTCCGACACGTGGTGGATGTCCCGCAGATGCTCCACCCGCGGGTCGTGTGCCGGGACGCACAGCACCTTGTCGTCGCCACCGGCCTCGTCGGTCATGCGGAACATGCCGATCGTGCGGCACGCGATGAGGCATCCGGGGAACGTCGGCTCGTCCAGAAGGACCAGCGCGTCCAGCGGGTCGCCGTCCTCTCCGAGCGTGCCTTCGATGAAGCCGTAGTCTGCGGGGTAGCTGGTCGAGGTGAAGAGCCGCCGGTCCAGGCGGATCCGGCCCGTCTCGTGATCCACTTCGTACTTGTTCCGCGAACCCTTCGGGATCTCGATGGTGACGTCGAACTCCACGGGTGGCTCTCCTTCAAGATCAGCATGGTTCAGATGATTAAGTGTCCCCCACGCAGCGGGGTGGTGGCGAAAGGGGCTGGTCCCTGGTGAGGGTCTGGGTCGCGGGGGCACGGCGGAAGGCCGCCCGCTGGGCACGGCACTGGACCCGGCGGTGGAAAGCGCAGCCCCTGCACACCCGTCGTACGGTGCGGTTGGTGGCCGCGTCCGGCGCGCTGGGCGGGGTCTTCGCCGCCGGCGCGATCGCCGTGGCGGGGCCCTGGGACTCGGGTCAGCGTACGGCGGAGAGGCAGACGGCCGCGCGCGCCGACGCGGCCGGGGGCCGTACAGGTGACGCGGATCACGGTTCCTCCGACGGCGCCCCCGGCGACGGCCTGCAGGGCGCCGGCGCGGGTGCCCCGCGGGTGCTGACGCCGCTCGGCCCGCAGGAAGGCACCCGGCCGGTCAGCATCCCGCGGCCGACCGGGCCCGGACTCGCCAGGGAACTGGCGCCGCTGCTGAAGGACCCCGCGCTCGGCTCGCCGACCACCGCGGCCGTGTGGGACGTGACCACGGGCCGCGAGCTGTACGGCGAGCGCGAGACCACCGGCGTCGTCCCCGCCTCCACGGTCAAGCTGGCCACCGGCGCCGCGGCCCTCGCCGCGCTCGGCCCCGACCACCGCATCCCGACCGCGTCCCTCGCCGAGGGCGGGGAGGTCTTCCTCGTCGGCGGCGGCGACCCCACGCTGTCCGCGAAGCGGCTGGCGGGGCTGGCGCGCGACACGGCGCGGGAGCTGAAGAAGGACGGGGTGCGGAAGGTGGCCGTACGGTACGACGCCACCGCGTACGCCGGCGACGTCCTGCACGAGATCGGGCGCAACGAGAACATCGCGCCCGTCACCCCGCTCATGGTCGACGAAGCCCGCCTCGACGACTCCCGGCACGGACCTGCGCCGCGCGCCACGGACCCGGCGCGGGACGCGGCGGACGCCTTCGCACGAGAGCTGCGCAAGGCGGGGGTACGGGTCGCGGGCGGGCCGAAGGCCGAGCGGGTGCCGGAGAAGGCGGACGAACTGGCGGCCACGTACTCGGCGCCGCTGGCGGAGCTCACCGAGCGAATGCTGACGTACAGCGACAACGACCTCGGCGAGGCCCTGGCCCGGCAGACGGCGATCGCGGTGGGCCGTGACGCGAGCTTCCAGGGATCCGGGCGGGCGGTCGCGGGGCAGCTCAAGAAGCTGGGACTGCCGGTGCGCGGGGCGCGGTTCGCCGACGGCAGCGGCATCAGCCGCGGCAACCGGGTCTCGGCGGACCTGCTCGCACGGCTGCTGGTGACGGCGGCCGACCCGGACCACCCGGAGCTGCGGTCGCTGCTGACGGGCCTGCCGGTGGCGGGCTTCAACGGGACGCTGCGCGACCGGTACGGGGACGGGGGCTCGGACTCCGGCGGCACGGAGGCCGCCCGGGGGGCGGTGCGGGCGAAGACGGGCACGCTGACGGGCGTCAACTCACTGGCGGGGACGGTGGTGGACGCGGACGGGCGGCTGCTGGCGTTCGCGTTCTTCACGATGGGGGCGACGGACCGCGCGGGAGCGGGGGACGCGCTGGACCGGATGGCGGCGGCGGTGGCGCGCTGCGGCTGCCGCTGACGTTTCTTCGTCCGGTTGTCCGTACCCGTGCCCCCTGCACCTTCCGTTTCTTCCGTGCTTGCCTTCCGCTCCTTCCGCACGATTGGTAACTCCCGCATCTTCCGCATCTCCTGCATCTGATGACCCCCGGCTCACCCGAGCCCCGCTGTGTTGCAGACGTGCTGCAACTCCTCGTCCGGTTATCCACAGGTGTGTGGACGAGGGCTGCGGGAGTTGCGGGTGATATGGCAGCATCCGAGGCATGTGATCGCGCGGGGCTGGCCAGAGCCCCGGGCCGGGCCTGCTGAGGCAGGGGCCCGTGGACCACGATCGGGGGAGTGGGGGAGACGCATGCGCGCAATCGGGGAGGCGCGGGCGGCGGGGGTACGGCGCAGGGTCATCGCCCTGGCCGTGACCGGGCTGCTGGCGCTGCTCGTGCCGCTGACCGGACCGGCCGCCGAGGCGGAACCGAAGCCGACGGTCGAGGAGGTGCACGCCCGCGTGGAGCGGCTGTACCGCGAGGCGGAGGCCGCCACGGACGCGTACAACGACGCGGAGGAGAAGGCGAAGAAGCAGCGCAAGGAGGTCGAGCGGCTCGACAAGGCCGTGGCGGACGCGAGCGCCCGGCTGGACGGGCTGAAGGACGAGGCGGGCGCGCTGGCCCGGGCGCAGTATCGCGGTGGCGGGGTGCCGATGGAGGCGCAGTTGCTGCTCAGCGACGACCCGGAGGAGTTCGTCGACGATCTGCGGCTGGCGCGCAAGGGGCAGCACGCGCAGCGGCGGCTGATCACGGAGGTCACCGGCACGCAGAAGCGGCTGGACGGCTATGCGAAGGAGGCCGGCCGGACGTACGAGCGGCTGGAGCGCACTCGCGCCGCCAGGGCCGGGTCGAAGGAGAAGATAGAGGAGCGGCTGGCCGAGGCGGAGGAGCTGGAGAAGAAGCTCAAGGCCGAGGAGCGGGAGCGGCTGCGCCGGCTGGAGCGGGAGCGCGCCCGCGAGGCGCAGGCGCGGTGGCTGGACTCCGGGATCCTGGACGAGATCGACGCGGAGGCGACGCCCGCCGGCAAGAAGGCCATCGCGTACGCGACGGATCAGCTCGGCAAGGACTACGTGTGGGGCGCCGAAGGGCCGGACACGTTCGACTGCTCGGGGCTGACGATGCGCGCGTGGGAGGCGGCGGGGGTGGTGATCCCGCGGACCTCGCAGACCCAGTTGGCGGGGCTGCGGCGGATCGACGTGCGTGAGATGCGCCCGGGTGACCTGATCATTTATCACTCCGATGCCAGCCACGTCGGCATATATGTCGGTGACGGCGCGATCGTGCACGCGCCGCGGCCCGGCCGGCAGGTGACCGTGGCCGGCGCGGGCACCATGCCGATCAAGGCCGTCGTGCGCCCCGACGCGTGATCTGCGTCATGTGACCGACCCTCCGGATACCGGGTGGGAGGGCCCGGCCGGGCCCTCCCAACAGGGCAAAGGCCCGGAAGAACGGTCGCCTTCCGGGCCGCGTCGCCCGTTCCGTATCGGCGGGTGATCACGCTAGGGTCCCTCCTTGGCGGTTTCGCTGTAGACGACACCAACCGCCGCACACGGCCGCGAGCGCGCTCGCGCCCGGCCGTCACCCTCGGGGGGAGGGAAGGAAGAGCGATGCCCGTACCCGGGCGTTCCCCGGCCTCCGGACCGTCCGGCGGACCTGACCAGTCCGCCGCAGGCGCCGACCTGGCCGACGCGCAGGCCGCGACGCGGCGGCGGCACCTCCAGCCGTCGGCCGTGCACGCGTCGTCGCCGCAGCCGCACGCACCGTTGCCGGCGCAGCGCTCGGGGCACGGCCCGGTGCCCGGGCAGCCGCACGTGCGGCAGCGTGCGGTGCCGGAGCCGCTGACGCTGCTGCTGATAGAGGCGGAGCCCGGCAGCGGGCCCGGGATCGCGCGGATGCTGGAGCAGGCCGGCGCCGGACGCCACGGCGAGCGGATCCGGGTGCGTACGGCCCGCAACCTCACCGAGGCGGAGCGGCTGCTCGGCCCGGACGTGCACTGCATCCTGCTGGACCTGAGCGTGTCCCGCGAGGTAGCCGCCGCGGACGACGCCGGCCCCGCGGAGGAGACCGACGAGCTGGAGGCGCTGCACGAGGTGCTGGCCATGGCGCCGCTGCACGCGGTGCTGACGCTCACCGACGAGGACGACGTGGAGCTGGCCGCCGAGGCCGTCCGCGTCGGGGCGCAGGACTACCTCTTCCGCGGCGAGCTGGACGGCCGGGTGCTCGGCCGCGCCATCCGGTACGCGGTCGAGCGCAAGCGGGCCGACCTCACGCAGAGCCGGCTGACGGCCTCGCGGCTGCGGGCGCAGGAGAACGCCCGGCTGGAGCGGGGGCTGCTGCCCACGCCGCTGCTCGCCGGCTCCGGCCTCGGCTTCGCGGCCTGCTACCGTCCCGGGCTGCCGCCGCCCTCCGCCGGCGCCACCCCGACCCGGGCGCTGCTCGGCGGCGACTTCTACGACGCGGTGCGCACCCCGGACGGCGCGGTGCACGCCATGATCGGCGACGTCTGCGGCCACGGCCCGGACGAGGCCGCGCTCGGCGTGGAGCTGCGCATCGCCTGGCGGGCGCTGACGTTCGCGGGCCTGGTCGGCGACGAACTGCTGGCCACGCTGCAGCAGGTGCTGGAGAACGAGCGGGCCGACGACGAGATATTCGCCACGATGTGCACCGTCGACGTCTCGCCCGACGCTCGCCGGGCCGGCCTCTACCTGGCGGGCCACCCGGCGCCCCTGGTCGCCGTCCCGGGCGGCCGGCCGCGGCTGATGCCCCAGGAACTGGGCGGCCCGGCGCTCGGCCTGCTGCCGCGCGCCCGCTGGCCGCGCCAGCAGGTGGAGCTGGGCGGCGCCTGGAGTCTGATGCTCTACACCGACGGCCTCATCGAGGGCCGTACGGGCCCGGGCCGCGGCCGGCTCGGCCAGGACGGCATGCTCACGCTGGTGGGCAGACTGCTGGACCAGGGGCTTACGGGCGACGATCTGCTGCACGGCGCGGTCACCGAGGCGCGGGCCCTCAACGGCGGCGACCTGACCGACGACGTGGCCGTGGTGCTCCTGGACCGGCCCCCGGGTCCTTGCGGACCCGGGGACCGGATGTCGTGACCGCCGGGGCGGGTCAGCGCCCGTTGTACGGGCCGTAGGGCCCGTCGGAGCTGCTGCCCCCGCTGCGCCGGCCGCCGCCGACCTGCCTGAGCGCGGGCCGCACGTCCACCATGAAGACGATGGCGGCGATCAGCGCGATGATCGGCAGGAACGACAGGATCGGGAAGATGACGATCACGGCGAAGCCGACACCGAGGATGATCAGCCAGAACTGCTTGGTGTTCTTGTTGGCGGCGCGGTAAGCGTCCTCGCGGGCCACGGCCGCGAGGAACAGGGCCGCCCCGGCGAACACCGTCAGGGCCAGGCTGAGCAGCCCCAGCAGCGAGTAGAAGCCAGAGATGAGCACGCGGTCCACCGCCTATGAGTCCGACAGAGTGTTCAGGGATCCGCCCCGGACACCGTACCCGGATAACGCTCCGGGCACGCGAGGGGTGCCCGGAGCGCGGAGGTCAGGAGTCGGTCTTGGGCCTGGGCTTCCTGGCCGCGGTCTTCTTGGCGGTGCCGTTGGCACCGGTCCGGGGGGTGCGCTTGCGCGGCGCGGCCTTCTTCGCGGCGGGCTTCGCGGCGGCCGGCCCGTCGCCGGCCTCGCCGTCGGTCCTGTCGCCGGTCTTGTCGCCGGCAGGGGCGGCGGCCTCGCCGGTAACGCCCTCGCCGGTGGCGGCCTTCTCCCCGCCGGGCCGGATGATCTCGGTGGTCACCTCGATCTTGTCGGCGGTCTCGCCGCGCCACTCCGCGACCGCACCGCGACCGCGCTCGGCCAGCTCGTCGTAGGTCTCGCGGGCCTTCACCGCGTACTCGGCGGCGCGGCCCACGCTTTGAAGGGCGAGGTCCTGCGCCGTCTCGCGCAGCTTCTTGATGTCGGTGTCCAGGTCTCCCAGCCGCTCGGCGACCTTCGCCTGAGCCTGCTTGGCCTGCTTCGACACCCGCTCCTGCACGTCCCGCGGGTCGGTCTCGCGCACCGCGGACAGCCGCTCGGGCGCCTCCGCCCGCAGCCGCTCCACCAGCGCCGGCACCTCGCGCAGCTTCTCCAGCGCCAGATCGGCGGTGCCGGCGACCGCGTAGAGGGGCGTGGGGTCACTGAGGGTCTTGCGTACGTCGTCGGTCCTGGTCATGGCGTTCTCCTCCGGTCACTGGCGGGCTTCGCGTCGCCCTCACCCCGCCCGCCGCCAGGCCGCGGGGCGTCCCCGTTCGTCGGTCCCTCCTCCGCGTCCCCGCCCGCCTCGTCGCGCGCGTTCTCCTTGCGGAAGGAGTCGTAGATCTGCAACAGCACCTGCTTCTGCCGCTCGCTGATCGCGGGATCGGTGAGTATCGCGGTGTGCACCGCCATCCCGTCGTCCCCGTCACCGCGGCGCTCGTCGAGGATCCCCGCCTGCACGTACAGCGTCTCGGCGGAGATCCGCAGCGCCTTCGCGAGCTGCTGCAGAATCTCGGCGCTGGGCTTGCGCAGCCCGCGCTCGATCTGACTGAGGTACGGATTCGACACCCCGGCGGCATCGGCGAGCTGCCGCAGACTGAGCCGCGCGGTGCGCCGCTGCTCCCGCAGGAACTCCCCGAGGTTGCCGACGTGTATCGAACCCATGCCCCGATGCTGCCCCGCGGTGCTAACTCTTGCAAGCACCTGCTTGCAAGTGTGTCACACGCCACATATCGCGATACTATCGCGACCCTCGGTGAAGTGGTCGAGCCCCGGTCGATCCGACCCGGCCTACGGACGTCGCGCGACGAAGACGAACTCCTTGCCCGGCCTGTCGGGCGCGTCGCGAACGCCCTCCACCTCGTAGCCCTGCGCGATCAGGTCCGCCTCGACCTCGTGCCGCTCACGGAAGCGCAAGGTGGAGTCCGACGTCAGTACCTGCCCGTCGGAAGCGAACACGTAGGTCTGGCGGAACGTCACCAGCGGCCCGCTCACCTCGCTCACCTGGACCCACTGTTCGACGGCGCCGACATCCGGGATCTGCGTCACTCGGTATGAGGCTTCGCGGTTCCACTCTTCCCAGGCGCGTCTGCCCGGATCCCTGGTCTCGAAGACCAGACGGCCGCCGGGCCGCAGTGCCTCGTACGCGCCGCGCAGGGTCTCGCGCCATGCCTGCGGATCGAGGATCTGCTGGGCGGCGTTCGCGGTCATGGTCGCCAGATCGACCCGCATCGGCGGGAGCGCCGTGGCATCGCCACAGATCCAGCGCACTCGCTCGCCGCCCGGCTTGGCACGGGCCACGTCGACGGATGCCCGCGCGGGATCGACGCCGACGACCTCGATCCCGCGTTCAGCCAGCAGAACTGCGAACACGCCCGTCCCACAGCCGATATCCAGCACCTGACGTGCCCCGAACTCCTCCACCATCCGGACGTACGCGCCGAGATCGCTGCGATCCGGATCGAGTGGGTCATAGATCGCGGCAAGCCGTGGATGTCCGAAGCACTCGTCAGCCATGCGTCCGACCGTACGGGGAGGCTGAGCCGTCCGCCCATGGATGTCCGGAGCCCGGCCATGGGACGTCGCGTGCACGAGCTCGGCGGCGGTTGACCTTCACCCTGGGGGAAGCCGCAGCATCGGTCGGGCCGGGCGACCGCCCGGTTGAGGAGGGACGGCATGGGGTTGCTCACCATCGGGGCCTTTGCGAAGGCGTCGCGGCTGTCGCCCAAGGCGTTGCGGCTCTACGACGAGCTCGGGCTGCTGACGCCCGCCCGGGTCGACCCGGTGACCGGCTATCGCCTCTACGCGCCGGAGCAACTGGAGCAGGCCCGGCTGGTCGCCTGGTTGCGGCGGCTCGGTATGCCCCTGGCCCGTATCCGGCACGTGTGCGCCCTGGACGCCGGACCGGCCGCGGAGGAGGTCCGGGCGTTCTGGGCGCAGGCCGAGGCCGACACCGCCGCGCGGCGGGAGCTGGCCGCCTTCCTCGTCGGCCATCTGACCCGGAAGGAACCCGCCATGCCCCTGAAAATCTGTTACGCCGCCCTGTCGGACACCGGTCTCGTACGCGAGAGCAATCAGGACACCGCCTGCGCCGGGGACCGGCTGCTCGCCGTCGCCGACGGGTACGGAAGGCGGGGCGCGCCCGCGAGTGCCGCGGCCGTCGACGTACTCAGGCGCCTGGAGACCGAAGCGCTTCCGGCGGGCGGTCTGCTGAACGTGCTGGAGGAGGCGATCGGGGAGGCCGGGCGGGCGGTACACGGCGTCGCCGCCTCCGCGCCCGGGGACGCCGGGACCACGCTCACCGCGATGCTCTGGACCGGCTCGCAGCTCGCCCTCGTCCACATCGGCGACTCCCGCGCGTACCTGCTGCGCGGCGGTGAGCTGTTCCGGATCACCCACGACCACACCGTGGTGCAGTCGATGGTCGACGAGGGACGCCTCACCCCCGAGGAGGCCGCCTCCCACCCCGAGCGGTCGCTGCTGCTGCGTGCCCTGGGCCAGGACCAGGGCGCCACCGCGGACCTGCGCCTGCACGACGCCCTGCCGGAGGACCGGTACCTGCTCTGCTCCGACGGGCTGTCGGCCGTCGTGCCGGCCGAGGAGATCCGCCGGGTGCTCGCCCGGAGCGGTGGGCCCGGGGAGACGGTCCGCGCGCTGGTCGCCCTGGCCAACGGCTCCGGCGGCCCTGACAACGTCAGTTGCGTGGTGGCCGACGTCGTGGAGCACCAGCGGCGGTAGGCGGGTGGACGCCGGATGGTGCCGGACACGCTGGTACCGACTCCGCCGCGAGGCGGACGAGGACCGGCTCGCCCGTGCGGCTACGCGAACGTATACGTCGTCCAGTCGGCGTACACGTCGTAGCCGAGGCGCTGGTAGAGCGCGTTGCTGGTGGGGTTGGCCGCGTCGGTGAAGAGCGCCACCTCCGCAGCGCCCGCGGTGAGCGCCGCGCAGGTCACCGCCGCCGTCGCGGCGGACGCGTAGCCCTGGCCGCGGTGGGCGGGCGGGGTGTAGACCGGGTCGACCTGGGCGAGGCCGCCGACCGTGGGGTTGAGACCGGCCATGGAGACGGGGGTGCCGTCCGGGGTCTCCCAGAAGGTGTAGTCCTTGTCGGCGTAGCGGGTCGTGGGCCAGGTGGCGGCGTCGATGGTGACGTCCTCGCCGACGTCGGCGGCGAAACCGCGGCAGAAGTCCATGAGCTGTTCCCGGTCCGCCGCGCCCGCCGCCCTCGCTTGCCCCGCCGGCGCGGGTTCGGGCGGCGTGAGCGTACCCAGGCGGCGCAGGCGGAGGCGGACCGCGGGGGCCGGAACGGCGCCGGTGCGGTGGTGCCAGGCCTGGGCGAAGGCGGTGGTGGTGTCGTGGTCGCCGCCGACCCCCGTGGGCGCGTGTCCGAGGCCGGCGAGGTGGACGGCGAGGGAGTCGGTCTGTTCCCCGGTGAGCGGGGTGAGGCCGAGGCTGCGGCCCCGCAGTTGGTGGCAGACGCCGAGGACCGAGCCCGCCCGCGTCAGCAGCCCCAGCAGCGGACGCCCGCCGCCGTACGGGCCCGTACCACGCGCTTGCAGCCGTGCCGTCCAGGTCAGCGCCATGATGTGCGGCACGGGCCGCGCGCGCAGGAACTCCCCCGCTTCGGCCAGGAATGCGTCGACGTCATCGGTGAGGTGCCAGCCGTCCGCGCGCATGCCCCATGATCCCCCGCGCCGCCTGTCGCGTGGAAGGGGGTGGTCAATCCGGGCGGCGGGCGTCGATCAGCGCCTCGATGCCGTCGAGCACGCGCTCCAGCCCGAACGCGAACTCGTCGTAGTCCGAGGGGTCCTGCGGCGCCTGTGCGTCCGGCTCGTCGAAGGCGCCGCCCTCCACCGCCGTACGCAGATGGGGCAGGCGACCGCTCTCCGAGACCCGGAGCAGGAAGCGGCTGTACCCGGTCATCAGCCGCTCCATGTCCGGGCTCCCGCCCATCGCGAGGGCGATCGTCACCTCCGCGCGCACCTGGTTGCTCACCAGCAGCGCCGTGGCCACCTTCTCGAACTCCGTGAGCGGGGTGTCGCGCAGGATGTAGAGGGCCTGGTCGAGCGCCGCGAGCTGGTTCGGCGTGACCGGCGGGCCGCCGGTCGGGATGTGCGCCACGGCCCACGGGTGCGCGAACATCGCGCTGCCGATGGCCTGGTACCAGTGCCGCAGACCGGCCCGCCAGTCGCCCCCGGCCTCCTCGGGCAGCGGCGGCGGCGGGCCGAAGGCCCCGTCGACCATCAGCGTGACCAGCTCGTCCTTCGTGGCCACGTACCGGTACAGCGCCATCGTCGAGACGCCCAGCTCCTTGGCCACCCGGCCCATCGACGCGGCCTCCAGCCCTTCCGCGTCGGCGACCGCGACGGCCGCCGCCACGATCCCGTCCAGCGTCAGCCCCCGCTTCGGCCCCTTGTGCGGCCGGGGCCGCAGGCCCCAGGCGGCCTCGACGCTGGCGGGGACGGCTCCGGGGTCGCGCTCGTCCTCGCCGCTCCTGCCCGTGCCTTCGCCGGCGGCGTCCATGGCGTCCATCTGCTCAGTTTACGCCATACACAGTACCGTGTAGGTTCTACGCAGTAGCGTGTACGGCATACACAGAAGCCGTGTTCCACGGCCGTGTGCACGAGCCCGGCCGGGAAACCGGGCACACAGACCAGGCACACCGGCCAGGTACAGAAAGCAGCTCTACGGAGAAAGGGGGAGCCCGTGCCCCAGCACACCGGCCCCGCCGTCGAGGCCGCCGGCCTCACCAAGGCGTACGGGGACACGAAGGTGCTCGACGGCGTCGGCCTGAGCGTCCCGCCCGGCACCGTCTTCGCCCTCCTCGGGCCCAACGGCGCCGGGAAGACCACCACGGTCCGGATCCTCGCGACGCTGCTGCGCGCCGACGCGGGCACGGCGAGCGTCGCCGGGTTCGACGTGGTCGCGGAGCGCTCGCGGGTCCGCCGCGCCCTCAGCCTCACCGGCCAGTACGCCGCGCTCGACGAGCAGCAGACCGGCGCCGAGAACCTCCGCATGATCGCCCGCCTTTCGGGCCTGTCGCGCCCCGCGGCCACCCGGCGCGCGGCCGAGCTGCTGGAGCGGTTCGGCCTCGCCGGCGACGCCGCCGACCGCCGCGTCGGCACGTACTCGGGAGGCATGCGCCGCCGACTCGACCTCGCGGCGGGCCTGGTCGGCGACCCGTCCGTGATCTTCCTCGACGAGCCGACCACCGGCCTCGACCCCCGCAGCCGCCAGGCCGTCTGGGACGAGGTGCGCAGCCTGGCCGACACCGGCGTGACGGTCTTCCTCACCACGCAGTATCTGGAGGAGGCCGACCGCCTCGCCGACCGCATCGCGCTCCTCGACGGCGGCCGGCTCGTCGCCGAGGGCACCGCGGCGGAGCTGAAGCAGCAGGTCTCCGCCGAGCGCCTGGACCTCACGCTGGTCTCCCCCGAGGCGTACGAGAAGGCGGCCCACGCCCTGGACCACGTCGCCGTACGCCGCGACCCCGGCACCCGCACCCTGAGCGTCACCACCGACGGCCGCGCCGCGCACATACGCGACCTGCTCGACGCCGTCGACCCCGACCGCACCCGGATCGAGCGCTTCGCCGTGCACTCCGCGACGCTCGACGACGTCTTCTTGAAGGTGACCCGCGATGGCTGACGCCCTGACCCACTCGGTGACGATGATCGGCCGCTCCGTGCGGCTCAGCTCCCGCAACCCCGACGCCGTGATCACCGCGCTCGCGCTGCCCGTGCTGCTGATGCTCGTCTTCGTCTACCTCTTCGGCGGTGCGATCGACACCGGCGGCGGCTACGGGCGCTACGTGGACTACGTCGCCCCCGGCGTCCTCGTCCTGTGCGCCGGCTTCGGCGCCGGCACGACGGCGATGAGCGTCGCGGACGACATGAAGGGCGCCGTCATCGACCGCTTCCGCTCCCTCGACGTCGGCGGCACCGCCGTCCTCGCCGGCCACGTCGCCGCCAGCGTCGTGCGGAACCTGGCCGCCACGGTCCTGGTCTTCGCAGTCGCCTTCGCCATCGGCTTCCGCCCGGACGCGGGCCCCGGCGGCTGGCTCGCGTCGGCGGGCATCCTGCTGGCGGTGATCACGGCCATCTCGTGGGTGGCGGCCGCCGTCGGCCTGCTGGCCAACTCCCCGGAGGCCGCGGGCGGCTTCACGTTCTTCCTGGCCTTCCTCCCCTACCCGTCCAGCGCCTTCGTCCCGGTCGAGTCGATGCCGGGCTGGCTCCACGGCTTTGCCGAACACCAGCCGCTGACACCGGTGATCGAATCGCTGCGGGGGCTGCTGTTGGACCGGCCGGTGGGCAGTAGCCCGTGGGAGGCCCTGGCGTGGTGCGCGGCCCTGACGGCGGTGGCGGTGGCCGCGTCGGCGGCGCTGTTCAGGAGGCGGATGACGTAAGGCGGGACCCGTACGCCGTACGGCAGCGGGACGGCACCGGAGGACGGGACCGCCTATCGCGCCACTCGCGCCCGTCCGCCAGCCGACGCGCGCCAGCCGCCAGCCGACGCCGGGGCAGCCGCCAGCCGGGGCCCGGGCAGCCGACGACCGCAGCCAGCGCCCGGGCAGCCGGGAGCCCGGGAGCGGGGGCCGGGGGCCGGGAGACCCACGCCCGGCAGCCGCGGCCCGTGGGCCGACAGCCGAGAGCTTGCGGGCCGAAGCCGAGGGCCCGCGGGGCCTCACACCCCGCCGAACAGCTCCAGCAGGTCGGTCCTGCCGGCGACCCGCGCCGCCGCGACCGCCGACGGCGATCCGGCATGCGGATCGGCCCCGTGCCGCAGCAGCACCCGCACGACGTCGTCCGCCCCCGCCCGCACCGCCGCGGCCATCGGCGTCGCGCCCACGGCCCCGACCTGATCTGCGTCAGCCCCCCGCTCCAGCAGCGCGGCGACGGTCTCGGCATGCCCGTGCACCGCGGCGAGCATCACGAGGCTGTCCCCGTCGTCGTCCCGCAACCCGGCCGGCACCCCGGCGTCCACATAGGCGGCCAGCGTGTCGGTCCGCCCCTGCCGGGCGAGCTCGAAAGCCTTGGCGGCCAGCTCGAACACGGCGGGATCGTGCGCGGGCACGTCGGCTCCACTCATGCCGTCACCCTACGATGCGCAGACGTCCGCGCTACGTGACCGCCACCCGCCCGGCCGGTGCCAGCTCCGCCAAGTCGGCGACGGCGGGCGGGGCCCCCGGCAGTTCGCGCAGGAGTCGCCGTTTCCCTGGCTCGCGGTGGTAGCCGCAGAAGGCGATGCCGGCCGCGGCGGCGGCAGCGGCGTCCGCGGGGGAGTCGCCGACGAGTACGCAGGCGTCCGGCCGCTCCGGCCAGTGCGCGAGCGCGCCCTGGAGCACGGTCGGGTCCGGCTTCATGAGCCCGGCGTCATCGGGGCGGCCGACGACCGGACCGTCGTCGAACCAGCGGGCCATCCCGGCGCGTTCGAGGAACACCCGGATGGCCGCTTCCGAGTTGTTGGACGCGACGCCGAGGAGCACGCCCCGGTCCGCGAGCCTGGCCAGGAGGCCCGCGGCGCCGGGGGTGGGTACGGCGGTGGCGCCGGCGGCGGTGAGTTCGAGTTCGTCGAGGCGCTTGCGCATGGTGGCGACGACGGGGTGTTCCGGCTGACCGCGGCGGCGCAGCGCGGCAGTGGTGCGGCGGTACACCTCGTGCGGATCGGGCAGCGGCGCGAGCCGCGCGCGAAGGTCGGGCAGCTCGCCGAGCAGGGTGCGCAGGGCGTCGGCGATGCCGGGGGCCAGGTTGGCGGGTCCGCCGGGCGGTCCGGCGAAGAACCGGCAGAGCGGCCCGTCGAAGTCGAGCAGCACGCAGCGGGCGCCGGCGAGCGGATCCGCCGCGGCGGGGTCCGGGCGGACCGCCGGTGGCGGGTCGGCCGCCGGGCCGGCGGCGGTGGGGCCTCGGCGGTCGGCGCGGCTTTCGGAAACGGCGCATCGGCCGTCGTCAGGGCGTGTCATGGGCGGCTTCGGGGTCGCGTACGGGCAGGGCGGGACGGGAGCCTCAAAGGGCCGGCGGGTTCGGTGGTTCCGGAGGCAGGGGCGGCCCGGGCGGGGCCGGTGCGCCCGGCGGGCTCGGCGGTCCCTGCGGGGACCGCGGGCCGGGCGAAGCCGACGGACCGTGAGGGCCCGGTCGGCCGGGTGGGTCCGGTGGGTCCTGCGAACCTGGCCGGGCCTGCGGGGGGAACGGCGGCGTCGCCCCGTTCAGGAGCTCGCCCATCCCGCGGACGACGAGGTCGGCGTGCCCGGTCCCGAACGCGGTGGCGTGGGACGAGGCGGCGAAGGCGACGAAGGAGACGCGGGCGGTGCGGGCGGCCAGGAGATCGGCCGCGGTGTCGCCGATCATGACCGCCTCCTCGGGCGCGGCTCTCGTGGAGGCCAGTGCCCGGTGCAGGCAGTGCGGGTCGGGCTTGAGGTGCTTCGCGTCGGCGGTCCGACCGTGTATGTGGGGGCCGAAGTGCTCGGCGAGGCCGATGCGGTGGAGGTAGGCGCGTACGGACCGCTCGGAGTTGTTCGTCGTCACGGCTATCTGCCGGCCGGACCGTGCCAGCCGCTTGACCAGCTCGGATGCCCCGGGTGTCCCCTGCGCGGTGGCCACCGCCGTCAGCTCCTCCTCGGTCAGCAACTGCTCCAGCGCGAGCGCCGCCGCGTCCCGCCCCGGTGCGTGCGCGACGTGGCCGAGCACCCGGTACGGGTCGGTGTGCCCCGCCACTTCGGTCCGCAGATCCGCCTCGCCCAGTTCGGCCAGCCGCCGCCGCATCCGGTCGGCCACCTTCGCGGGCGGGTGTCCGTGGAAGAGCCGGCAGATGGGCCCGTCGAAGTCGAACAGAACACACTTCGCGGACTGCAGGAGAGCGTGGAGATCGGCCACATCGCTCCATAAGTCGGTTGCCCCGGGTGGTGGTCAGGGCGGTGGGGGCAGCGCCCCGGCCGAGTAGCGGCGTTTCAGACGCTGGCGACGACGATACCCCGACTGGCCCGCGAGCCAATGGGCGAGCGCCGCCATGACCTCTGCCTCCTCGGGGACCCGCGCCAGTCCCGCGGCCTTCACGGCGTTGTGCAGAGACCGCCGGATGCGCCGGGCCCCGCGTCGCAGCTCCGCGTCGCCTGCGTCCGGGGAGAGGCTGAGCGCCGTGCGCATGGTGTCGGGGTAGAGCGACTGCGCGCGTTCGAAGTCGAGGTAGACCTCCAGGTCCTCGAAGCCGCGGGTGGCGTCCGCGAGGCCGTGCCCGGTCATCTCCTCGCACCACAGCTCTTTCATCCGCTCGGTCTCCCGCGGCCCGTAGCCCATGCGCACCAGGTGCGTGGCCAACTCGTGCAGCGGGTCGCCGAAGAGGGCGATCTCCCAGTCGACGACGAAGAGGTCGCCCGCGGCGCCGGGCAGCCGCAGGACGTTGTCGCGGTGCAGGTCGGTGTGGAGGAGCCGGAAGGGGCGGCGGGTCAGGTCGCCGGCGCGCCGGTAGAAGCGGCGGGCGGCGGCACCGGTGATGCCGAGCCTCTCGAAGAGCGTGCCGAAGTCGTCGTGGTACGTGAGGAAGACGCGGCTCTCGGCGAAGTCGACCAGCGTCCGCAGGAAGGCCGGGGTGTCGTCGCCCACCGGCCACTCGGGCGGCAGCGGCGGCAGCTCGCCGGTCGGCACCTCGGCGATGCGCCGCATCACCTCCGCGAGTCGGCGCAGCGTCGGCTCGCCCACGGGCTCGTCCGCCGGGTGGTGGGCGGACAGCGGTGCGCCCTCGGTGAAGGTGTGCAGTGCGTGGCCGCCGCGGGTGAGCAGGCAGGTGGGGACCGCGGGCAGGTGCCGCCGGACGGCGGCGAGCACGTCGGCCTCGTTCCCCCAGGTGCGCGGCAGGACCTCCACGGTCTTCATCGGGGTACGGAACTTGCCGCTCGCACCCGGTTCCGCACGCACTATCGCGGCGAACGCCTCGTCGAGCGGCACCACGTAGTTGGTGTTGTGCTGGCCGCGCAGCAGGATCCCGCCGGGGCGGCGGCGGTGTCGCCGGAAGTGCCAGCGCAGCCGCAGCTCGTACAGCAGTCGCGGCAGGCCGCCCTGGGGTCCGGGCGCTTCGGTGGGCATGGGCGGTGGCAGACCGTTCACGAGCACGGCGGATGGGAGCAGCCGCCGTGGGCAGGGCGGCTGGCTGGGGCTGAGAGTACCGCAGACGTATTGCCGCGGCGTGACGTCGACCCTCACAGCGTCGGGGGGATCCCCGGATACGGCTTCGCAATTTTCTGCCACGCCGATTCGAACCACCGTCTGGCGCTGTCGACGTACGCCGCCTCGTGGCGGTCGCGGGCGTCGTCGGCCGAGGAGTGGCGGAAGAGCGAGGTGTCGACGCCGAGTACGTCGTAGATCTCCATGAGCTCGTGGCCGGCCGGGTCGGGGACGTGGTTGGGGACGACCTCGTAGAAACCGGTGAGGACCTCGGTGCCGTTGAGGACGTAGAGCTTCGTGGTCGGGGTGAGGGCCACGCCGCGGACCTCGACGGAGAGCTCCTTCACCCGGCCGCGTTCGCGGAGGTACTGCAGGGCGTGCGCGAAGGCGCGCGCGTGCAGCTCGACCAGGCGGTCGAGGCGCTTGAGCGGGCGCGGGTCGGCCGGGTCGCCGACGAGCAGGGGGAGCGCCAGGTGGGCGTCGGGGCTGGGGACCATGAGGCGGCAGGTGACCGAGCGGGGGGCGGTGCGGCCGGCGGCGATGGCCATCAGGGTGGGCGCGATCGCCTGGTTGAGTGTCTCGGTGGTCAGGCTGAAGGCATCGAGGGTCACGTGGGTGGCCTGAAATGCCACGTCGAGCCGTTCCGCCAACTCCACCCCCGCGGTGAGCGCCGGGGCTTCCTCGCGGGGGGCGGAGGGCTCGGCGACCGTCGGTGGGGAGCCCCTGCCGACGTCGGCGAGCAGGTGCTCGCGCTTGAGCAGCTCGAGTGCTTTGCGTACGACGCCGCGCTCGACGTCGAACTCGTCCATCAGGGCTTTCTGGGTCGGCAGGCTGTCGCCCGGCCGTAGTTCGCCGGAGTCGATGCGTGCACGCAGTGCGTCGGCGACGCGGTCGCGTGCGACCCGGCCGCCGTTCGCCGAAGGCTGGTCCCTGCTCACCCTGCCAACCTTACAACTTCCGGCCAACCGGCGGGGGTTGTCCGGAGAATGTTTTGAGTTGGTTACCAACTGGGCACAAGTTAAGCAGAGTTGGTTACCAACTCTGCGACCCTGGTGGCAACTGACGGAAGTTGGCGGTGATGGTTCGTCGCCCGGGGCTCGCGCTCTCCCGCTGTCCGAAGGCGCATGGGGGGAGGGGGGACCGCTGCGTACGCAGAAGGGAGGGACCCACCATGCCGGTCGGAATCACTCTGGCCATGTCCGCGCTGCTCGTCGGCTTCGAGCGCTTCGTCGAATGGCGCTTCGGCGCGGTGGGAGCGATCGGGCTCACCACCTTGCTCGTGGGGCTCAAGGCGCAGAACGTCACGTGCATGACCATCGGCGGCCTCGCGCTCGCCGTGCTGCTGCTCCAGTCCGCCGAGCCCGGCCGCGCCGCGGCCGGGCAGTAGGCGGCAGCGGTAGAACGCACCAACGCAGGAACCGTATCTAGAACATGTCGGGACACCACGGCCGGCGCGAGGTGCGCAGCAGGGCGTCCGCCCGTGCGGCGGCGCCCGGGCGCTCCTCGTCGACCACGCCCAGGGCGGCGAGCCGCACCGCGGACTCGTCGCCCAGGCAGAGCCGCGCCAGCTCCGCCACGCTCAGGGCGAGGTCGGCGGGCCGGTCCGTGGGTGCGCAGCCGGCGCTGCCCGGGCCGCCGGCGTCCAGCAGGAAGCGCCCGCCGGCCAGGCCGGCCGGGTCGTGTACGTCGAGCACCAGAGAGCCGGAGGCCGCGTACGTGCGGGCCTCCAGAAGTCGCGGGACGTCCAGTGGCCGCAGCCACAGGTAGTCCGCGTGCGTGGTCACCCGGGCCGCCCGAGGGTCACCCAGGTAGAGGGGGAGGAGATCGTCGGGCGCCCGGTGGCCCGTATGGATGGTCGTGATCCAGTCGAAGGAGACCAGGTAGCGCCAGAGCGCCCGCTCCGCGGCCGGGGTGACGGTGAACAGGTCGGTCACGGTCAGCTCGTCGTCGGAGAGCTTGCCGGGCCAGTCGCCCCACTTGGTGCGGTACGTGACGATGCCCTCCGGCTCCCCCGCCGCCGAGCGGTACACCGCGTGGAAGGGCTCGTGCCACGGCTCGTCGACGCTGTAGTGGGCCGCGCCGGTGTACGCCTGCCACCGGGTGGCGTCCCGGTTCACCGCGCCGGGGACCAGCCGGCGGAAGCGGTCGTGCAGCGCCGGGGCGATCGCCGTCAGCTCGGCGGCGTCGAGGAGTTCGACGGTGCCGCCGTCGTCCGGGCCCGCATAGCGCGGGTCGAGCTGGGCGCGCGGGGTGGTCACGTCGTAGTCGGTCGTCCAGGCGGCGGGGCCGAAGCCGTAGCGGCCGTAGATCGGGTACTCCGCGGCGATCAGGCTGGCGACCACGTCGCCGCGCTCCTTCGCCGCCTCCATGTCCTCCCGCAGCATCCGGCTCAGCAGGCCGCGTCTGCGGTGCGTCGGCGAGACGGTGACGGCGGACACCGCGCACGAGGACACCGCGGCCCCGCCCGGGACGGTCAGCTCCTGGTCGAAGCTGCGGTACGTGGCGACCCAGCGTCTGCCGTCGTACGCGCCCCGCGTGCGGGACAGGTCGCGGGTCTTCGAGAACAGCTCCACGTCCGCCTCGGTGACCGAGGGGGGACGCATGAAGCCGGTCTGCATGGCGCGCATCCAGTCGGCCACGTCGCCTTCGGTGAGCGTGCGGATCTCGATGCCGTGGCTCATGACCGCACCCCGCTCGCGGGATGCACAGCTCTGCCGGAGGATTCGATCATCTGCCCACGCTAGGCGCCGTGCGTCAGAACGTCGCGCGAATTTCCCCCACCTGCTCCCCGCCGCCCAGCAGCGGTGCCGCCCCGATCCTGGCCAGCACCGGCGACCGTACGCCCAGCAGCGCCAACCCCCGTGCCAGCACCGGACCGACGGCCCGCAGCGCCCCGTCGTCGACCTTGAAGGCCAGCGCCCGGCCGTCCGGCAGCGCCACCGCCTGCACGCCCTCGGCGCCGACCTTCGCCAGCGCCCCCGGTACCCCGCGCATCAGCCACGTGTCCCACCGGCGGGTGCCCGCGACGTACTCCGGATGCGCCCGCATCGCGTCCGCCACCCGCCGCTCCGGCGTCTCCCCGGCGGCCAGCACCAGCCGGCGGAAGCCGCGCGCCAGCGCCGTCAGCGACAGCGACATCAGCGGAGCGCCGCAGCCGTCGACGCCGACGTGCCGTACGTCCTCGTCCGCCGTCTCCTCGACCACCTCCCGCACCAGGCGCTGCAGCGGGTGCTCGGCGGCCAGATACGACTCCCGCGGCCAGCCGTTGGCGACGCAGGCCGCGAGCATCGCGGCGTGTTTTCCGGAGCAGTTCATGGTCACCCGGTCGCGGCTCCGCCCGGCGGCGAGGTACGCCTCCCGCTCCTCGGGGTCCAGCGGCAGGTCGGGCGGGGTCCGCAGGGCGTCCTCGGTCAGCCCGGATCCGGCGAGCATCTTGCGGACGAGATCCAGGTGGAACGGTTCGCCCGAGTGGCTGGCCGCGGCCAGCGCCAGCCGCTCCCCGGCCAGCGGCACCCCGTCCGTGCGCGCCCCCGCCCGCAGCACCGCCACCGCCTGGAAAGGCTTGTTCGCCGACCGCGGGAACATCGGCGACGTCACGTCCCCCCACGCCCGCTCCACCTGGCCGTCCGGCCCCAGCACCACCAGCGACCCGCGGTGCCGCCCTTCGGTGAAGCCGGAGCGCAGCACCTCCGCCAGCACGGGCGCGGGGCCGCCGTACGCGCCCTCCGCGGCCGGGGCCGGCACGGGGACCGGCGGCGGGGTTATCCAGGACTCGTCGTGCATGGGCGGCGCCTTCCGTGCCGGGGACGGCCTCGGGGTCACCGCTCCGTCGCTCGGTCAGAACTCAGGACAGCAGGTCGTCGACCTGCGCCTCCCCTTCACGATAGCGGCGCGCGATCTCCGCGCTGCACTCGTCCGCCGTCCGCTGCAGCCGCTGCCGGCGGCCGGAGATCCGCGCCTCGTAGCCGGCCAGCCGGGCAAGGCCCCGGTGCAGCTCCTCGTCCGTACGGGCGGACAGGTCGGAGAGCGCCACCTCCGCGAGCATCTCCTCCGCCAGCTCCCGGTACTCCTCGCGCAGCGGCGTGCCCAGCGTGACGTGGCGGGCCGAGGCCGGGCGTGGCGAGGGGCCGTCGGTGAGGATCTCGGGCAGCCGGTCGAGCACCGGTGAGTGCGGGCTCGCGCGGCGGCCCAGCTCGGCGCGGAGGATGTCGATCCGGCCGTGCAGCAGGCGGCGTACGTAGCTGAGGTCGGCCTCCTCCTGCTGCGCCAGGCGGCGCAGGCGGCGCAGCTCGGGCAGGCCCAGCCCGTCGAGCGGCGCGGAGGGCTCCACCGGGCCGGGGGCGGCGAGCATGGCCGTGGCGGTGGCGCCCACCGGTGCGGGCACCGCGGAGCGCGGACCTGCCTGAGCGGCCTGCGCCGGTCCGCCGTCCGGGGAGCGCGGCCCCGGCGGGCGGGGCCGCCGGTCGGCGGCCGGGCCGCTGCGCGCGGTCGGTACGGGCGGCGTGGGCCGCCCGGCTCCGGAAGAGCTCATGCGAGTGTCAGTCCCCTTCGTCCGAAGATGTCGCATCGGTTCGTCCGAAGATGCCGCATCTTCGGACGACCTGCCGGACACCGAAGGCAATCGTGCCATTGCCCGGGGTGGGATCGCAGGGAGACCGCGCCCGTTCGGCCCCGCGCACTGTGCGGCGCCCGGGGGCACGGCGGCGCACGTCGCACCGGCGGGATAATGCGACGCATGCGAGCGGTGGTGCAGCGGGTGGACGGCGCCCGGGTCGAGGTCGGCGGCGAGACGGTCGGCGAGGTGGCGGGCGAGGGGCTGTGCGTGCTCGTGGGCGTCACCCACGACGACACCCCCGCGAAGGCCGCGCAGCTTGCCCGCAAGCTGTGGACGCTGCGGGTGCTGGACGGCGAGAAGTCGTGCTCGGACGTGGCGGCGCCGCTGCTCGTGATCAGCCAGTTCACCCTCTACGGCGACCCGCGCAAGGGGCGTCGGCCGACCTGGCAGGCGGCGGCGCCGGGGGAGGTCGCGGAGCCGCTGGTCGAGGAGGTCGTCGCGCAACTGCGGGCACTGGGTGCGCAGGTCGCGACCGGGGTGTTCGGCGCGCCGATGCGGGTGACGCTGACGAACGACGGCCCGTTCACGGTGCTGGTCGAGGTCTGAACCGGGCGGGTGCATCCGGCGGGCGTACGCACCAGCGGCGTACACGCGTGCGTATGTCCGGGGCACGGGGGGCGTACGCGACATCCGAGGCGCACGGAAGCACGCCCCCGCGCGCGGGGCGCCGCCGCCCCACTGCCTCAGGGCTCGACCACGGTCTCCTGCGCCGCCGCCGTCCCGTCCGCCAGCAGCGCCGCGTCGGCCGGAACGTTCCGCTTCACCAGCGCCAGCGCGATCGGCCCCAGCTCGTGGTGGCGGACCGAGGTCGTGACGAAGCCCAGCTTGCGCCCCTCCTCCTCGGCCGCCAGCCGGATCGCCGCCCCGTGCGGTGGGAGTGTCACCTCGCTGCCGTCGAGGTGCAGGAAGACCAGCCGGCGCGGCGGCCGGCCGAGGTTCTGCACCCGCGCCACCGTCTCCTGCCCCCGGTAGCACCCCTTCTCCAGGTGCACCGCCGTGCCTATCCAGCCCACCTCGTGCGGGATCGTGCGGTGGTCGGTCTCCAGGCCCAGCCGCGGCCGGTGCGCCGCCACCCGCAGCGCCTCGTACGCCAGCACGCCGGCCGGCGCGCCCGCGACGGCGGGGAAGTCCGCCAGCTTCCCGCGCGGCAGGAAGAGGTCGCGCCCGTACGCCGTCTCGCGGACGGTCACCCCGTCGGGCACCTCCGCGATGGAGCCGGCCGGCAGATGGACGACGGCGAGTTCGTCCGTACGGTCGGCGATGTCCACCCGGTAGAAGAACTTCATGCTCTCCAGGTACGCGAGGAGGTCCTTCTGCGTGCCCGGCTCCACGTGCGCCCACGTCGTCTCGCCGTCGTCGACGAGGTACAGCGCGTGCTCGATGTGCCCGTGGGCGGACAGCACCAGCGCCTCGGTGGCGTGCCCCGGCGCGAGCGCCTCCACGTGCTGCGTCAGCAGCAGGTGCAGCCAGCTCAGCCGGTCCTCGCCGGTGACCGACACGACGCCGCGGTGGGAGAGGTCGACGAAGCCCTCGCCGGAGTCCAGCGCGCGCTGCTCCCGGAAGAGATCGCCGTAGTGCGCGGCGACGCCCTCGTCGGGAGCCTCGGCGGCGACCGCCCCGGGCAGGGAGAGGAGGGGGGAAGGCGCGTTCATGGTTCAAGAGTACGTCCGGCCGGCCACCCGGGGTCACGGGCCGGATGCGGTCGCGCGCGGGGGTCCCGCGGGCCTCAGGGGCGGGCCGCGGCGGAGCTGCCGGACGTACCGGACTCGGCGCAGGTGGCGCAGCGGCCGAGGATCGCGAAGTGCTGCACGTCGCTCTCGAACCCGAACCGCTGCCGCAGCGCCTCCGCGAACGGCTCCGCCACCGCGTTCTCCGCCTCGATGACCCGGTCGCAGACGCGGCACACGAGGTGCAGATGATGGTGGCGGTCGGCGATGTGGTACGTCGGCGGGCCGTGGTTGAGGTGCGCGTGGCTGACGAGGCCCAGCTCCTCCAGCAGCTCCAGCGTGCGGTACACGGTGGAGATGTTGACGCCGGCGGCGGTCTTGCGGACCTCGCCGAGGATGTCGTCGGGCGTCGCGTGCTCCAGGGAGTCGACCGCCTCCAGCACGAGCTGCCGCTGCGGAGTCAGGCGATAGCCGCGCTCGCGCAGGTCGCGCTTCCAGTCGGTGGTCTCCACGGCTCAAGTGTATGAGCGTCGCGGCGGAACCCCGGCCCGTTGCCGGAAAGCAGTCCCGGACGGGGCCCGGCGTCAGCGGAAGAAGGCGATGCCGTCATCCGGGAGGTCCTTGAGGTCCTTCGCCCACTCCCGCGGGTTGACGACCTTCTTGAGCTGGGCCGACATGTACGGCCGCAGCTCCACCTCCGGCGTGGACTTCTCGCCGACCCACATCAGGTCGCCGTTGACGTACCCGTAGAGCCGCTTGCCGCCCGCGTACGGCGGGGAGGCGGCGCTGCGCGCGACCATGTCCGTGGCCAGGTCGAGCTGCGGCTTGCCCTCGGCCATCTCGCCGTACCAGACCTCGGCGACGCCGTGGTCGCGCACCATGACGACGTCGAGCTGCCGGTCGGGCCCGATCCGCCAGTACCCGGACTCGCTCTCCAGCGGACGCACCTTCTCGCCGTCCTCGTCGAGCACCCAGGTGTAGGACGTGTACGCCAGGAAGTCCCGGCCGTCGTGGCCGAAGCGCACCTCCTGGCCGAAGTTGCACTTCTCGCTGCCGGGGAAGTCGAAGACGCCCGCACCCTGCCAGTCGCCCAGGAGGAATGCCAGCGGGACCAGGTCCCGGTGCAGGTCGGAGGGGATTTCGATCGGCATCGTCAGCGCTGGCCCTGGTACAGCTTCTTCACGACCAGGCCGGCGAAGGCAAGGGTGCCCACGCAGACCAGCACGAGCAGGATGTCGAAGGTGAGGACCAGCACGGGCGCTCCGTAACGCGATGAGGACGGCGTACCGCCGAGTCTAACCGCCGAGCCGGACACCGGCCCGGCACCGGGTCCCCGAACGTCCCGTGCGACGCGGTCTCCGGTGGCCGGATGCCGGGCCCGACCGGCGTGAGCCGGGTCGTCGGCGGGTCGTCGGCCGGCGGCGGGCCGCCCGTTCCGTCGGGAGATGTCATCGGCGCCCTCTGCTGCGGTCCATACCAGTACAGGGCGCGGCGCCGCGAGAATGTCACCCTCGCGGCAGTACCTACAGTTGGCGCATGGCCAAGAAGCTTGTGATCAAAGTGACCGCGGGTACGGATGCGCCGGAGC
Source organism: Streptomyces sp. CNQ329 (assembly GCF_000482585.1). Classification (NCBI taxonomy): domain Bacteria; kingdom Bacillati; phylum Actinomycetota; class Actinomycetes; order Kitasatosporales; family Streptomycetaceae; genus Streptomyces; species Streptomyces sp. CNQ329. The sequence goes on from NZ_AXVU01000020.1 coordinate 24,566, forward strand.
GCTGCTCCCAGGCGTTCACGGTGGCGGCCGTCGCCGCCGCCAGCGGCGTGGAGGTGTCGCTCTGGCTGACCGGCGAGTCCGCGTGGTTCGCGCTCCCCGGGAGGGCCGCGGAGTTCGAGCTGCCGCACGCCGCGCCGCTGCCGGAGCTGATCGACGGGGTGCTGGCGGGCGGCCGGATCACCCTGTGCACGCAGTGCGCCGCGCGGCGCGGGATCGAGGAGAAGGACGTGCTGGAGGGCGTGCGGATCGCCGGTGCGCAGGTGTTCGTGAGCGAGGCGATGGCGGACGGCAGCCAGGCCCTCGTCTACTGAGCGTGCGTCCTCAGTTGTCGCACCGCGCCTTCGGTTTCCGGTTCACCTCTCGTCCCACCACATGTCGCCCCGTTCCCGCCGGTTGCCGATGATCACCGCCACCGGCACGAGGGCGGCGGCCACCACGCACATCACGAGGGCGGCGGTCGCGGAGAAGGGCAGGACGACGGCACCGGAGAGGACGAAGAGCAGCACCGCGGTGCCCATGAGCAGGAAGTACCGCCTCCGGCGCCGCGGCTGACTCCGCGGCGCGCGGGGGTCCGTCCGGACGCCGGAACGGCGAAAGCCCCGCATACCTCCACGGTACGCCCGGGAGGCGGTGCGGGGCTTTCGCGCGGACGCACGCCCGTACGGCAGCCGTCCACGGTCCGCGCGCCGCGCGGACCGCTCGGTCTCAGACCGCGATCGCGACCTCCGAGAGCCCGCCCTGCCGGGCGACCACGGTGCGGTCGGCGGTGCCGCCGGGCACCAGGGCCCGTACGGTCCAGGTGCCCTCCGCGGCGTAGAACCGGAACTGGCCGGTGGCCGAGGTCGGCACCTCGGCGGTGAACTCGCCGGAGGCGTCCAGCAGGCGTACGTAACCGGTGACGGGCTCGCCGTCGCGGGTCACGGAGCCCTGGATGGTGGTCTCGCCGGCCTTGGCGCTCGCGGCGTCGGGGCCGCCTGCCTTCGCTCCGCACATGGGCAGTCGTGTCCTTTCTCGGGGTGTGACCGGGCGGTCAGCGGTCAGTCGTTGGCGCCCAGCTCGATCGGCACGCCGACGAGCGAGCCGTACTCGGTCCAGGAGCCGTCGTAGTTCTTGACGTTCTCCTGGCCCAGCAGCTCGTGCAGCACGAACCAGGTGTGCGCCGAGCGCTCGCCGATGCGGCAGTAGGCGATGGTGTCCTTCGACAGGTCCACGCCCTCGCCCTCGTACAGCTCCTTCAGCTCGTCGTCCGACTTGAACGTGCCGTCGTCGTTGGCCGACTTCGACCACGGGATGTTCCGCGCGGAGGGCACGTGCCCGGGCCGCTGCGACTGCTCCTGCGGCAGGTGCGCCGGGGCCAGCAGCTTGCCGGAGAACTCGTCGGGGGAGCGGACGTCGACGAGGTTGAGGGTGCCGATCGCTGCCACGACGTCGTCGCGGAAGGCGCGGATGCCGGTGTCCTGCGGCTTGGCCTTGTACGCCGTCGCCGCGCGCTGCGGCACCTCGGCGACCAGGTCGCGGGAGTCCAGCTCCCACTTCTTACGGCCGCCGTCGAGGAGCTTGACGTCCTCGTGGCCGTAGAGCTTGAAGTACCAGTAGGCGTACGCCGCGAACCAGTTGTTGTTGCCGCCGTAGAGGACGACCGTGTCGTCGTTGGCGATGCCCCGCTCGGAGAGCAGCTTCTCGAAGCCGGCCTGGTCGACGAAGTCGCGGCGCACCGGGTCCTGGAGGTCGGTCTTCCAGTCGATGCGGACGGCGTTCTTGATGTGGTTCTTGTCGTACGCGGCGGTGTCCTCGTCGACCTCGACGAGGACGACCTTCGGGTTGTCGAGGTTGGCCTCGACCCAGTCGGCGTCCACCAGGACGTCACTGCGGCTCATCTGCTTCTCTCCTCCGGAGCGCTGAGACGGGGGTACGGGCGGGTGTGCACCCGGCGCGCAGCAGGCAGGCCGGAGCGCCGGGGGCGGAGTGTGCGGACAGCCGGGCGGACGGTGCGGGGAGGCACGGCCCGGCTGGGGGCGGGAGCTGCGGACCCGGACCCCGGTCAGGCGGTGCGACAGAGCATGGCGGCGACGCGGCACAGGTCGACGGCGCGCCGCTTGGTCAGGTGATCTGCCTGTCCCCGGGGGCGGGGACCGCTCATCGAGCACAGCATGACGTCGATCGTACGGAGGGACGTGCGCATGTGTCACCGTTGTGTCGGACTATGAGACGGCGACGTCCGGCATTCGGGACGAACGGCGGTGCGCGGAGGCCGGGCGGGACGGGGGGCGAGGGCCGGCGGGGGCGGGATATCTGCGGTATGGACGCGACGGTCTCAGCCTGCGGACGACGTGGCCCCGTCGCGGCCCGGGTGGCCGCGCGGTGCCCCTCAGTTCCTGGCCGAGCGCTCGTCGCCCAGCTCCACGTCCCTGCCGCTGCCCGTGATGATGATGCCGTCGCCGGTCACGTCGACGTCCGTCAGGCGTATCCCCGGCGGCAGGTCGTTGATCGTCCAGTTGTAGTTCAGGCGGTCGCGGACGAAGTCCTCCAGGCCCGGCACGTCCTTGAGGTTGTCGACGCCGGTGGCCCGCAGCCGGATCGTGTCGCCGTCGACCACGCTGACCTTGCCGAGCACCGACTCCTCCAGCCGCTGGCCGAGGAACGAGGTCCCGACCGTCGCCTTCACCTTGTTCTCGCCGGCCGCGCCCTTCCCGCCGTACGAGACGGTCACCACCGGCAGTGCCGCGGAGATGTCGGTGTAGGTGATCGTCACCTTGCCGTCGGCCCTGTCCGCCGTCGCCCGGTCCCAGTCGTCGCCCTCGATCCGTACGCCCTTCAGCTCGCCGCGCACGCCGTCCAGGCGCAGGGCGCGACCGCCGCTGCCGGCGGCCTCGATGCCGTCGATCCGTACGTCGACCGCCTCGAACTTGCGTGCCATCACCTGGGTCAGGAAGGGGAATCCCCTGATGTCGATCCCGGGCCGCTGGGAGAACCCGTACTCCTTCTCGATGCGCTCGGCCGCGTCCGATTCGGCCATCCGCAGCGCGATGCGGTCGGCGATCAGTGCGAGCACCCCGACCACGACCAGCACCACCGCTGTGATCTTCAACGCGCGCATCTGCTCTCCGCCCCCCGGTCGGTCGTGCCTGAGAGCTTAGACAGTCGGACGGCCCGGTACCCGCAGGTTGGCGGACGCGGCGGCCTGTGCCGACCGGTCAGAGCAGGGCCGTTCCGAGCAGGTGGACCGCGGGCACCGAGAGCGTGAGCGGCAGGGACACCCCGGCCGTCATGTGCACGAACCGCGACGGGTAGTCGTAGCTGGCCACCCGGACCGCGACGAGCACGCACACCCCCGCCGCCAGCCCCAGCAGGCCGCCACCGGCGCCCATGTCGGTGCCGAGCCCCGCCGCGAGACCGCCGGCCCCCGCCGCGGCGACGGCGGCGACGGGCGAGGCGTTCGGCGGCAGCGGCACCGCCCGCCCCAGCGTCCCGGCGGCCACCGCGACGGCGCCGACGACGACGGCGTGCCGCTCGGCGGCGAGGTAGCCGGAGGCGAGGACGGCGAGGGCCGCGGCGGCCAGGGCGACGTTCAGCGCGGTGAGGCGCTCCTTGGGGGCCTGGGTGCTGCGCAACTGGACGAGGGAGATGAGAAGGAACCAGCCGCCGAGGGAGCCGATCGCGGCGATCGCGGCGTCGTCCTCGTCGACGGCGAGGACGACACCGGTCGCGGTGAGGCCGGCGGCGGCGGCCAGCGCGATGCCCTCGCGGGCGGGCCACATGCCGTTCAGCCGGAACCAGCCGGCCGCGGTCACGCCCTGCAGCAGCGCGACGGCGACGGCAAGACCCGGGCGCACGTCGAGCGCGGCGGCGACGGCGAGGAGGGCGGCGAGTACGGCGGTCAGCGCGGCGGGCTGGGGACCGGGCGCTATGAGGACGGAGGTGCCCTCTTCGCGGAGCACCTCGGCGGGGGGCTTGGGGCGGCGGGGGGTGGGGGCGCCGTAGAGGGTGCCGGTCTCCGGCCCGCCGGGGCCGGGGAAGCCGGGATCGGCGCCGGGAGCGCCGGGGCGGGCGTGGCCGCCGGCCGGCGGGACGTCGGGCTGGCCGTCCCTCTCCCCGGGGCGGGCGGGTGGAGGACCGTGGGGCCCGGGCGGGGAGCCCCGGCCCGCGGTTCCGGGGTGGCCCGCGCCGGTACCGGGCGCGCCCGCGCCGCCGCGGTCCCAGCCGTCGGGCCACGGGGTGCCGGCCCCTGCCGGGGAGCCGTGTCCGGTGACCGGCGGAAGGTAGGCGGTCTGCTCGCCGGCGGCGCCGGCGCCGGGGCCGCCGTAGCCGGCGGCGCCGTCGTCCGTCACCGGAGGCAGGTACGCCGTCTCCTCGACCGCTCCCGGCCCCCGCGCCGCCGCGCCACGGCCGTCGCTCCCGGTGCCCGGCGGATACGCCGTCCCCGCGGCGTACACCCGCGGGCCCTGGCCCGTGCCCGTACCGTCACCGGTCGCGCCGCCGCCGTACGCCGGCGCGTGCCCGCCGGACGGCGCCGCGTCCGCGGGGGACGGGCCGCCGCCGTATCCCGGGCCGCGCCCGCCCGCCGGTCCCGCGGCCGGGGTGCCCCGGCCGCCGTACGTGCCTCCGTCGTACCCCGCGCCGGGCGGCCCCGCGCCCGCGGGGTCCTGGCCGCCGCCGTACGGCGCCCCGTGCCCGCCGCCGCTCCCGTACGCGCCGCCGTAGGAGCCCTCGTAGGGGCCCGCGTCCGTCACCGGAGGGAGGTACGCCGTCTGCTGGGCCGCCGCCGACTCCTCGTGCAGGGCCATCCCCAACTGCGTCTCCGGCCCGGCATAGCCGTCGTCGCCCTGCCCCGCCGCCGGCGGGAACTGCGTGTGCCCGCTCGGCGGGCCGTCGCCGGTGCCGTCGCCCGGCTCGTACGGGGCCCAGTCCGCGGACTGCGAGGGGGCCGCGGGCCACCGCGCGGGGTCGTGTCTGTGGTCGCTCATCGTGCGCCTAGCCTCCCGCGAACGGGGGCAGGACCTCAACCGTCCCCCCGTCCGCCAGCGCCACCCCCGCATGGTCGCGCGCGCCCACCGCCCGCCCGTCCACCAGGAACGAGCACCGGGCCAGCACGCGCGCCAGCTCCTCCCCGTGCCGTACGCGGGCCGCGGCCAGCGCCTCGGCCAGGGTGTCCGCCGCGTAGGGCTCCTCCGCGGTGCCCGCCGCGGCCTTGGCCGCCGCCCAGTACCGGATGGTGCCGTTGGCCGTCATGGCGTGCCGCCCTTCTCCGTGCCCGACTCCCGCGCGCGGTGCCTCCGCGCGCGTCGGCCCTCCATCATGCCCCCGGCGAAAATCTCGACGCCCGGGGCAACCTTCGACGTACGCTTCGGACGTGCTCGTCCGTATCCTCCGCGCCCACCTGCGCCCGTACCGCCGGGACATCGGCTGGGTCATCGCGCTGCAGCTCATAGCGACCCTGACGACGCTCTACCTCCCCACCCTCAACGCCGACATCATCGACCACGGCGTCATCCCCGGAGACAACGGCTACATCCTGCGCACCGGCGGCTGGATGATCGCCTTCAGCGTGGTGCAACTCGCCGCGGCCGGCGGCGCGGTGTTCTTCGGCGCCCGTACGGCCAACGCGCTGGGCCGCGACATCCGCGCCTCCGTCTTCGGCCGGGTGCAGTCCTTCTCCGCCCGCGAGATGGCCCGCTTCGGCGCCCCGTCCCTGATCACCCGCACCACCAACGACGTCCAGCAGATCCAGATGCTCGGCCTGATGACGCTGACGATGATGGTCGCGGCGCCGATCATGTGCGTCGGCGGCGTCGTCATGGCGCTCGCCCAGGACGTGCCGCTGACGTCCCTGCTGCTGATCGTCGTGCCGGCCGTGGGCGTCCTCGTGGCGCTGATCGTGCGCCGCATGCGCCCGCTGTTCCGCGTCATGCAAAAGCGCATCGACGAGGTGAACCGCATCATGCGCGAGCAGATCACCGGCATCCGCGTCATCCGCGCCTTCGTCCGCGACGGGCACGAGCAGCGCCGCTTCGGCAGGGCGAACGCCGACCTGATGGACGTGGGGGTACGCACCGGGCGGCTGCTGGCGCTGCTGTTCCCCACCCCGATGCTCGCGGTGAACCTGTCGAGCGTCGCCGTCGTCTGGTTCGCGGCCGGGCGCATCGACAGCGGCGCCATGGACGTCGGCGCGCTGACGGCGTTCCTCTCCTACCTCATGTACATCCTCATGAGCGTGATGATGGCCACCTTCATGTTCATGATGATCCCGCGCGCGGAGGTCTGCGCCGAGCGGATCCAGGAGGTGCTGGACACCGAGTCGTCCGTCGTCCCGCCCGCGGCACCGGTGCCCGCGGCGGCGGGGCCGCGCGAGCGCGGGCGGCTCGACGTCCGCGGCGTCGAGTTCCGTTACCCGGGCGCCGAGGAACCGGTGCTCACGGACGTCGACCTGGTGGCGCGCCCGGGACGTACGACGGCGGTCATCGGCAGCACGGGCAGCGGCAAGTCGACGCTGCTGGCCCTGGTGCCGCGGCTCTTCGACGCCACCGCGGGCAGCGTCGCGGTGGGCGGCGTGGACGTACGGGACCTGGATCCGGCGGCGCTGGCGCGGACCATCGGGTACGTACCGCAGAAGCCGTATCTGTTCAGCGGCACCGTCGCCTCGAACCTCCGCTACGGAAAACCCGACGCCACCGAGGACGAGCTGTGGGACGCCCTGCGCACCGCGCAGGCGGCGGACTTCGTCGAGGACATGGACGGCGGCCTCGACGCGTCCGTCGCGCAGGGCGGCTCCAACGTCTCCGGCGGCCAGCGGCAGCGCCTCGCGATCGCCCGCGCGCTGGTGCACCGGCCGGACATCTACCTCTTCGACGACTCCTTCTCCGCCCTCGACTACGCCACCGACGCGGCCCTGCGCGCGGCCCTCGCCCGCCGGCTCGGGGACGCGACGGTCGTGATCGTCGCCCAGCGCGTCGCCACGATCCGGGACGCGGACCGGATCGTGGTCCTGGACGAGGGCCGGGTGGCGGGTACGGGTACGCACGTGGAGCTGATGGCGGCGAACGGGACGTACCGCGAGATCGTGCTCTCCCAGCTCACCGAGAAGGAGGCGGCTGCATGAGCGCGCCGGCGAAGGAACCCGGGCAGCAGCCGGTACCCGGCCCGCGCCCCGGCGGCGGAGCGCCCGGCCCGCGCCACGCCGGCGGCGGGCCCATGCGCATGTTCAGCGGCCCGCCCATGGAGCGCTCGATCGACTTCCGCGGCTCCGCCGTCCGCCTCCTGCGCACCCTGCGCCCCGACCGCACCCTGATCCGCGCCATCCTCGCCCTCGGCGCCGCCGCCATCGCGCTCACGGTCGCGGGCCCGAAGCTCCTCGGCCACGCCACCGACCTCGTCGTCGCCGGCGTCTACGGCGGCCAGGTCGACACCGGCTCCGCCCGCCCCACCGACGGCATCGACTTCGACGCGGTGGGCCGCACGCTGCTGTGGGCGGCCCTGGCCTACCTCGCCGCCTGGGGATTCGGCCTCGCGCAGACGCGGCTGACGGCCGTGGTCGTCCAGCGGGCGGTCTTCCGGCTGCGCGAGGAGGTGGAGGCCAAGCTGTCGCGGCTGCCCCTGTCGTACTTCGACCGCAACCAGCGCGGCGAGATCCTCTCCCGGACGACCAACGACATCGACAACGTCGGGCAGTCGCTGCAGCAGACCATGAGCCAGATCGTGTCGTCGCTGCTGACGATCGTCGGGGTGCTGGCGGTGATGTTCTGGATCTCGCCGCTGCTGGCGCTGGTCGCGCTGGTGACCGTGCCCCTGTCGATCACGGTCGCGACCCGGGTCGGCAAGCGGGCGCAGCCGCAGTTCGTGGCGCAGTGGGCGTCCACCGGCAAGCTGAACGCGCACATCGAGGAGATGTACACCGGCCACTCGCTGGTCCAGGTCTTCGGCCGCCGCGACGAGGCGGCGCAGACCTTCAAGGAGGAGAACGACGAGCTGTTCCGGGCCGGCTACCGGGCGCAGTTCATCTCCGGGCTGATCCAGCCGGCGATGATGTTCATCGGCAACCTCAACTACGTGCTGGTCGCGGTCGTCGGCGGTCTGCGGGTCGCCTCCGGCGCGCTGTCGATCGGCGACGTGCAGGCGTTCGTGCAGTACTCGCGGCAGTTCAGCCAGCCGCTGGGGCAGATCGCGTCGATGGCCAACCTGGTGCAGTCGGGCGTGGCCTCGGCGGAGCGGGTCTTCGAGCTGCTGGACGCGGACGAGCAGGAGCCGGACCCCCAGTCGCCGGCCCGGCCCGCGGCGCCGGTGCGGGGCGAGGTGGCGTTCGAGGGCGTCTCGTTCTCGTACGACCCGGAGAAGGGGCCGCTGATCGAGGACCTGTCGCTGACGGTGCGCCCGGGCCAGACGGTGGCGATCGTCGGCCCGACGGGGGCGGGGAAGACGACGCTGGTGAACCTGCTGATGCGGTTCTACGAGGTGGGCGGCGGCCGGATCCTGCTCGACGGCGTGAACGTGGCGGAGATGAGCCGCGAGGAGCTGCGGGCGCAGATCGGGATGGTGCTGCAGGACACGTGGCTGTTCGGCGGCACGATCGCGGAGAACATCGCGTACGGCGCCCCGGCGGGCACCCCGCACGACAAGATCGTCGCCGCCGCGAAGGCCACCCACGTCGACCGCTTCGTACGGACCCTCCCGGACGGCTACGACACGGTGATCGACGAGGAGGGCACGGGCGTCTCGGCGGGCGAGAAGCAGCTCGTCACCATCGCCCGCGCGTTCCTGGCGGAACCGGCGATCCTGGTCCTGGACGAGGCGACCAGCTCGGTGGACACCCGCACGGAGGTCCTGATCCAGCAGGCGATGGCGGAACTCCGCACGGGCCGCACGAGCTTCGTGATCGCCCACCGCCTCTCCACGATCCGCGACGCGGACGTGATCCTGGTGATGGAGTCGGGCAGCATCGTGGAACAGGGCACGCACGAGGAGCTGCTGGCGGCCCAGGGCGCGTACGCGCGGCTGTACCAGGCGCAGTTCGCGGAGCCGGCCGCAGAAACGATCTAGGTCACCCGCGCGGGTGGACTCCGTCCCGGCCCGATGATCGGCCGGGCACCGGCGGGGGAGACTGGCCGGGGCCCGGAAGGGGGTGCACCATGACGGTTATGGCAGAGCGCACGGCACGCACCTCGCAGATGACGGTCGAGGAGTTCGAGGAGATCGCCAAGGCTGCCGAGAAGCTGAACGACGCCGTCAGGTTCGAGAGGGCTACCGCGTCACACGCACCGTGAAGTTCGGTGAGAGGCTCGTCCTCCCCCAGCCCATGGGGATCGCATTCGATACCCACGAACTCAAGGACTACGTTCGCTGACGGCCTCCGACGCCCACGTGGCGATCCGGGTCAGCAGTTCGTCGCTCGCCGCGTTCTCCGCGTGGCCGAAGTCCTCCTCCAGCCACAACTCCGCCGCGCCCGGAGCCGCCGCGGCGGCCAGGGCCTCGGGGTGGTCGAGGGGGAAGTAGCCGTCCCGGGTGCCGTGGACGATCAGCAGCGGAGCCGGGGCGATCCGGGGGACCGCGGCCGTGGGGGAGAGGGGTACGGGGTTCCAGCGGCGGTGGTGGACGCGGGTCTTCAGGGCGAGGCGGGAGACCGCGCGGCCCGTACGGCGTTCCACTATCCAGTGCAGCCGCCGCATCGGCGCCGTGCCGCGGTAGAACCAGCGGGCCGGGGCGCTGACGGACACCACGGCGTCCGCGTACGACACCGGGCCGCGGCCCGGCGCGCCGTCCCCGCCGCCCCCCGCGGCGGCGTTTCCGTACGCCCCCGTGCGCCCCCCGCGCTCCCGCTCGCCTCCCTGCGCTTCCGCCCGGTACAGCGCGCCATGGCGCAGCACCACCGAGCCGCCCATCGAGAACCCCACGGTCGCCACCCGCGCGTGCCCCAGCGACCGGGCCCACGCCACCGCCGCCGCCAGGTCCAGCACCTCCCGGTCGCCCACGGTCGACCGCCCGCCCGAGCCGCCGTGCCCCCGGAACGAGAACGTGACCACCCCCGCACGCTGCGCGAACACCGTCGCCGCCCGCCGGATCGCCGGGCGCTCCAGCGCGCCCGTGAAGCCGTGCGCCACCACGATCGCCGGGGCCCCGGGGCCGGGCCCGGGACGGTACGCGGCCTCGATCGGCACCCCGTCCTCCGCCCGCAGCAGCACCGTGCGGGAGCCCCGCGGTGCGGGTGCCGCGGAACCGGGTGCGGTGTCTCGCCGGCCGGACGAGGCAGCGGAGGTCGAGCTCATGTGGGCTATTCTGACGTGTGAAGGACCCGGGCAAGGTTGCCCCCGGGTCCTTTCGTGCTTTCATGCCACCTTCTGAGGAGGCCGACCACATGGGCAAACGCAGAGGCAGAGCCGAGACCCCGACGACCGTCACGAGCGCGAGCGCCGCCGCCCCGCACCGGGAGGTGCGCCCGTGAGTTCCCTGCTGCTTCTGACCAACGCCCTGCAGCCCTCCGCCGAGGTCCTGCCCGCGCTCGGCCTGCTGCTCCACCACGTCCGGGTGGCCCCCGCCGAGGGCCCGGCCCTGATCGACACCCCCGGCGCCGACGTCATCCTCATCGACGGCCGTCGCGACCTGCCGCAGGTGCGCAGCCTGTGTCAGTTGCTGCGCTCCACGGGCCCCGGCTGTCCGCTGATCCTCGTCGTGACGGAGGGCGGGCTCGCCGCCGTCACCGCCGAGTGGGGCGTGGACGACGTGCTGCTGGACACCGCGGGGCCGGCGGAGGTGGAGGCGCGGCTGCGCCTCGCGCTGGGCCGCCAGCAACTGCCCGCCGACGAGAGCCCCACGGAGATCCGCAACGGCGATCTGACGGTGGACGAGGCCACGTACAGCGCGAAGCTCAAGGGGCGGGTGCTGGACCTGACCTTCAAGGAGTTCGAGCTGCTGAAGTACCTCGCGCAGCACCCGGGGCGGGTGTTCACCCGGGCCCAGTTGCTGCAGGAGGTCTGGGGCTACGACTACTTCGGCGGCACCCGCACCGTGGACGTCCACGTGCGGCGCCTGCGGGCGAAACTCGGTCCCGAACACGAGTCCCTGATCGGCACGGTACGCAACGTCGGTTACCGCTTCGTGGTGCCGGAGAAGGCGGAGAAGAAGGCCGAGAACCGGGAGCAGAACGGCGCGGTGCAGGAGGCGCGCCACCGCGCGTAGGAGGCCCGGGCGCGGTGGCCGGGGCGGCACGGAGGCGGGGTAGTGCGGGGAATCATCACGCGTAGACTTGCGCCGTGGCCAAGGTGACGCGGGACGACGTGGCACGGCTGGCGGGGACCTCGACCGCGGTCGTGAGTTACGTCATCAACAACGGACCCCGACCGGTCGCCCCGGCCACCCGGGAGCGGGTGCTCGCGGCGATAAAGGAGCTGGGCTACCGCCCGGACCGGGTGGCGCAGGCCATGGCCTCGCGGCGCACGGACCTCATCGGGATGATCGTGCCGGACGCGCGGCAGCCGTTCTTCGGCGAGATGGCGCACGCGGTGGAGCAGGCGGCGTCCGACCGCGGCAAGATGGTGCTCGTCGGCAACTCCGACTATCTCGACGACCGTGAGGTCCACTATCTGCGGGCCTTCCTCGGGATGCGCGTCTCCGGCCTGATCCTCGTGAGCCAGGGCCCGAGTCCCGCGGCGGCGGCGGAGATCGACGCGTGGGACGCGCGGGTGGTGCTCATGCACGAGCGCCGGGACCAGCCGGAGGACCTGGTCGTCGTCACGGACGACGTCGGCGGCGCGCGGCTGGCGACGAGCCATCTGCTGGAGCACGGCCACGCGTACGTGGCCTGCCTGGGCGGTGTCGAGACCACCCCGACGACGGGCGACCCGGTCACCGACCACGTGGAGGGCTGGCGCCTCGCGATGCGCGCGGCGGGCCGGCCGACGGAGGGCCGGCTCTTCCAGTCCCCGTACAACCGCTACGACGCCTACCAGGTCGGCCTCAAGCTCCTCGCCGGCCCGGACCGCCCCCCGGCCCTCTTCTGCGCCACCGACGACCAGGCCATCGGTCTCCTCCGGGCGGCCCGCGAACTGCGCATCGACGTCCCCGGCGAACTGGCGGTGGCGGCCTTCGACGACGTCAAGGAGGCGGCCCTCACGGACCCGCCCCTGACGACGGTCTCCTCGGACCGTCCGGCGATGGCCCGCGCGGCGGTGGACCTGGTCCTGGACGAAACCCCCCTGGCCACCCGCCGCGAACGCCTGAAGCAGTTCCCCTCGCACCTGGTGGTCCGCCGCTCCTGCGGCTGCGCGTGAGCCCACGCGGCCCTCAGCCGGCTCAGGCGGGCGCCGTGAGCGGGTGCTCCCGCCGGTCCCGCGGGGCTGCCGCGGGCGGATCGCGTTCCAGACCCCCGGCTTTATATCGGGCAAACGCGGTTTTACTCCGCTTCTTACCCACGTCTCAGACGCCTCTCAGAATGGCCGGGGATCGTCGATGGCATGACGGAGCAGACAGACCGCACCAGCACCCAGCCCGCCTTCGCAGCCGGCCGTGACGGGGTCCTGCCCGCCGACCGCGCCGGCGCGGGCCGGCACCCCCGGACCCCCGCCGGCGCGGACGGCGGCGGGTACGGCGGGCCCGGTGCCCCGCCGCCCGGTGTCCCCGCGGCGCGGCGGCGCCGGCCGGTGAAGGGGCCCGTCGGGCTGCTGGCCGCCGCCGCGCTCGTCGCCGCCGTCGTCGGGGGCGGCAGCGCCGCCCTCGTCGGGGAGCTGACCGACTCCCCCGCGACGAGCAGCAGCGTCTCCGGCGTCGCCAGCGGGACGCAGGTCTCCGCCGGGAACAAGGGCACCGTCGCGGGCGTCGCCGCCGCCGTCAGCCCCAGCGTCGTGGAGATCAAGGCGTCCTCGACCTCCGGGCAGGCCACCGGATCCGGGGTCGTCGTCACCGAGAGCGGCGAGATCCTGACCAACAACCACGTCGTCTCCGGTGCCCAGCAGGTGCAGGTCTCCTTCAGCGACGGGTCCACCGCCTCCGCCGAGGTCGTCGGCACCGACCCCGACCTCGACATCGCCCTCGTCAAGGTGTCGGGCAAGAGCGGCCTCAAGCCCGCCGTGCTCGGGGACTCCGACTCCCTGCAGGTCGGCGACGAAGTCGTGGCCATCGGCTCCCCCGAGGGTCTGAGCGGCAGCGTCACCAGCGGCATCGTCTCCGCGCTCGACCGCGACGTGACCGTCGAGAAGGAGCCGGGCGGGCAGCCGCAGCGCGACGAGCAGTGGCCGTTCGGCTTCGGCGGCGGCCAGTACAACGGGCGGCTCGGGTCGGAGACGACCACGTACCAGGCCATCCAGACCGACGCCTCGCTCAACCACGGCAACTCCGGCGGTGCGCTCATCGACATGCAGGGCCGGATCGTCGGCATCAACTCGGCCATGTACACGCCGCCGGACGACTCCTCCGCGGGCAGCGTCGGCCTCGGCTTCGCCATCCCTGTCAACGATGTGAAGCAGATCCTCGGCGACCTCAGGAACAATTGAGGCCGTGACCGAGCAGCAGCAGCGCATCCTGATCGTCGACGACGAGCCGGCCGTACGCGAGGCGCTGGAGCGCAGCCTCGCCTTCGAGGGCTACGGGACCGAACTCGCCGTCGACGGTCTCGACGCCCTCGACAAGGCCGTCTCGTACCGCCCCGACCTCGTCGTCCTCGACGTGCTCATGCCCCGCATGGACGGCCTGACCGCCGCCCGCCGGCTGCGGGCCGCCGGCGACAAGGTGCCCATCCTCATGCTCACCGCCCGCGACACCGTCGGCGACCGCGTGACGGGGCTCGACGCGGGCGCCGACGACTACCTCGTCAAGCCGTTCGAGCTGGACGAACTGTTCGCCCGCATCCGCGCGCTGCTGCGCCGCCGCGCGTACGCCGACGGCGGCGAACAGCCCGACACCGCCGCGACGCTGGAGTTCGGCGATCTGCGGATGGACCTCGCCGCCCGCGAGGTCTCCCGCGGCGGCCGGCCGGTGGAGCTGACCCGCACCGAGTTCACGCTTCTCGAACTCTTTCTCCACCACCCGCGGCAGGTGCTCACCCGCGAGCAGATCCTCAAGGCCGTCTGGGGCTTCGACTTCGAGCCGTCCTCCAACTCCCTCGACGTGTACGTCATGTACCTGCGCCGCAAGACGGAGGCCGGCGGCGCCCCGCGGCTGGTGCACACGGTGCGCGGCGTGGGCTACGTCCTGCGCGCCCCCGAGGGCGACACCAGGGGCGCCGGCAGGTGACCTCCCGCTTCGGCCGGCTGCCGATGCGTTCGCGGCTGGCCCTGCTCACCGCCGCGGCGGTGGCGGTGGCGATCGCGGTGGCCGCGATCGCCTGCTGGCTGATCACCCGCGACCAGCTCATGAACGAGTTCAACCGTTCGCTGCAGCAGGCCGAGGTGCCGAACACCCTGCCCCAGGTCATCCGCACCGTCGGCTGCGTCGACGAACTCCCTCCGGGCCCGCCCGGTGACCTGAACACGGACCGGACGACGGCTCAGATCGTGCTCCCGGAGGGGAGGGCCTGCCTGCTCCAGGGTGAGCACACCATCCCCGTCACCGAGACGGACCAGGCGGTCGCCCAGGCCGGCCCGCAGCGCACCGAGATCCTGCACGACGTGACCGCGGACGGCACCGAGTGGCGGGTCCGCACCATCGGCGGCAGCCTCAAACTGAACGACGGGCCGGCCGCCATCTCCTTCGCCCGCCCCCTCAGCGAGGTCAACGACCCCCTCCGCACCCTCGCCCTCGTCCTCGCCCTCGCCGCCGGCGGTGGCGTCTTGGGCGCCGGGGCGATCGGGCTCGGGGTCGCCCGCGCGGGCCTGCGCCCCGTGGAGCGGCTGACGCACACCGTCGAGCACATCGCCCGTACCGAGGATCTCGCCGTGGAGATCCCCGTCGAGGGCGACGACGAGATCGCCCGGCTGTCCCGCTCCTTCAACGCCATGACCGCCGCCCTCGCCACCTCCCAGGAGCGGCAGCAGCAGCTCATCGCCGACGCCGGGCACGAGCTGCGCACGCCGCTGACCTCGCTGCGCACGAACATCGAACTGCTGACCCGCAGCGAGGAGTCCGGCCGCGAGCTGCCGCCCCGGCAGCGCAGGGAACTGCTGGAGTCGGTCACGGCGCAGATGACCGAGCTGGCCGCGCTCATCGGCGACCTGCAGGAGCTGTCCCGGCCCGACGCGGCCCCGGACAGGGCGCAGATGGAGGTCGTCCCCCTCGACGAGGTCGTCGGGCGGGCGGTGCGGCGGGTGCGGCTGCGGGCGCCGGACGTGCGGATCACGGCGGAGCTGGCGCCCTGGTTCGTACGGGGCGAGCCCGCGGCGCTGGAGCGGGCCGTGGTCAACCTGCTGGACAACGCGGTGAAGTTCTCGCCCGCCGGCGGCCAGGTCGAGGTGCGGCTCGGCGGCGACGGGCTGCTGCGGGTGCGCGACCACGGCCCCGGCATCCCGGAGGCGGAGCTGCCGCACGTCTTCGAGCGGTTCTGGCGCTCGCCGTCGGCCCGCAGCCGGCCGGGCAGCGGGCTCGGGCTGTCGATCGTGGCCCGTACGGTGCAGCAGGCCGGCGGCACCGTGGAGTTGCGCCGGGCGGCCGGCGGCGGTACGGAGGCGCTGGTCCGGCTGCCGGGGGCGCCGGAGCCGCCGCCGGGGTCCTCAGCCGGGATCCGGGGGCAGGGGCGGGGGCGGCCGGAGCAGGACGGCGCGGCGGGCGCGGGCCGTCCGGCGTAGCCGCAGGGCCGCGGATCCGGCCGGGTGCCGGCCGCGTACCCCGTACGGGTCAGGGAGACGGAATCGAAGGACATGCCTCCTTCGGGTGACGGTGCCGCGCGCCGCTGACCGGCTGGGGTATCTCTGACGTCCAGACGCCCGACGCCCCCGCGTCACGCCCACCGAGGAGGACCCCCGATGACCGTCCGGCCCCTCGCAGCCGTCCTGGCCGCCACCGCGGCTGCCGTGCTGCTGCCGCTGACCGCCGCCCCCACCGCCTTCGCCGAGCGCCCGCTGCCCGAGCCGTTCGAGGCCACGCACCTGCGGCTGACGACGACGTTCGTCAGCGACCGCGCCAGGGGCGGCTTCACGTACCTCAACTGCGACCCCGCCGGCGGCACGCACCCCGCGGCGGAGTCGGCCTGCACGGACCTGACGAGGGTCGACGGACGGTTCGAGGAGCTGACCGACAAGCAGGGCGCGTGCACCATGCAGTACAACCCGGTCGAGCTGCACGCCACCGGCACCTGGCGTGGCAAGCCCGTCGACTACGTCTCCGAGGTCTACCCCAACCCCTGCGCGGCGGACCTCGCGACCGGCGGGAACGTCTTCAACTTCTGAGCCCCGCCCCCGCCCCACGCCCCCGCCGCCCCGGCCGCGGTGCGGCGGGGCGTGGCCCGCGCGTCACGGCTTGCGCCCCACCGCGCCGTACGCGTCGATCGGCCTGGCCGCGCCCACCTTCGCCGAGGCCGGCCGCCAGGCCGTGATCGGCACCATGCCCGGTTCGGCCAGCTCCAGCCCTTCGAAGCACCGGGCCAGCTCGTCCGGGCGGCGCAGGTGATACGGGACCCCGCCGGCCTCGATGAGCTTCTCGCCCCCTTCGACGACGGCCTCGCCGGTGTCGGTGCCGTCCCACAGCACCAGGTGGCTGCCCGGCGGGACGGCCGCCATGACCCGGCCCACGATGCGGCGCAGCTCGCTCAGCTCCGGCTCGTAGCCCAGCACGCCCATGAACATCACCGCCACCGGCTCGGTGAAGTCCAGGGTCTTCGCCGCACCGGCGAGGATCCGCTCCGGGTCGTGGTAGTCGGCGTGGACGTAGGAGGTCACGCCCTCGGGGCGGGTGTTGACCAGCAGGGCGCGGGCGTGGGCCAGCACCAGCGGGTCGTTGTCGACGTAGACGATGCGGGACTCGGGGGCGGTCTGCTGTGCCACCTCGTGGGTGTTCTGCATCGTGGGCAGGCCGGTGCCGATGTCGAGGAACTGCCGGATCCCCGCATCCCCGGCCAGATGCGACACCACGCGGATGAGGAACTGGCGGGACTGCCGGGCCATGGTGACGATGTCCGGGTACACCTGCGCCACGGCGTCGCCCGCGGCACGGTCGGACTCGTAGTTGTCCTTGCCGCCCATCCAGTAGTTCCAGATGCGTGCCGCGTGCGGCACGGTGGGGTCGACGGGGGGTACGGCGTCCTCGTTGCTGCTCATCTCGTGACCGTCCTGCCGGAAGAGTCTGCGCGGGAGGGCTCCTCCCGCCGGGGAGCCGGCAGGAGGCGCCGGTGCCCATCACAGCAGACGGGGGTGAGCGGAGCAGCCGATTCCGGCCGCACGCCGCTCACCCCCTCCCTTGCGGTTCCCTACTGCCCGATCACCGTGATCCGGTCGGCCGCCGGCGGCGCCAGCGGCTCGTCCGCGCTGGAGCTCGCCGTCAGGTAGCTCTCCAGTGCCGCCAGGTCGTCCCCGCCGACCAGCGGGTCCGTGCCCTCGGCGAGGGTCGGGAAGCCGTCGCCGCCGCCGGCGAGGAACGAGTTGACGGCGACCCGGTACGTGGCCTCCGGATCCAGCGGCTGCCCGTCGATCTGCACGGAGCCGGCGACGACGCGGTCGGCGCCGGACCGCGTGAGGTCCAGGGTGTAGGTCAGCCCCGCGGACGGCTGGAGGACCTTCGGCGACGCCTCGTTGGCGCCGCTGACCTGCTCGCGGAGCACCTGCAGAAGCTGCTCGCCGGTCAGGCTGGTGAGGTTCACGGTGTTCGAGAACGGCTGGACCGTGAAGCCCTCCCCGTAGGTGACGACGCCGTCGCCCTCGTCGCCGCTCGCCGCGTACGTGAGATCCGCGCGGATCCCGCCGGGGTTCATCAGCGCCAGGTGCGTGCCCTCGTCGAGCGTCCGGGCGTGGGCGAGCTGCGCGTCGGCGATGAGGTCGCCGAGCGGCGACTCGGTGCCCGTGCGCGGGATGTCGCCGGAGACGTAGCCGACGGGCCTGGCCGCGATCGGCGCGGCGAGCGCGTCCCACTCCTCGACCAGCGAGGTCATGTCGGGCGCCTTCGGCTGCTCGCGGTCGACCACGTGGTTCTCGGCGTCGGGCAGCGCGGTGGCGGTGCGGACGATGTCGCCGCTGCGGCGGTCGTACGTCAGCGTGGTGTCGGTGTAGAGCCGGCCGAAGGACGACGCGGAGGTGACGCTGCGCGGCCTGCCCTCCGGGTCGGGGATGGTGCAGGCGTACGGCTGGTGGGTGTGGCCGGTGACGAAGGCGTCGACGCTCGCCGTCGTGCCCTTCGCGATCTCGGTGACCGGCCCCGAGATCCCGGCGCCGGGACCGGGGCTGTCGCAGTCGTAGTTGTACGCGCCGCCCGCCGAGTCGGCGGGGAACCCGCCCTCGTGGACGAGCGCGACGATGGACTCCACGCCCTGCCGCCGCAGTTGCTTCGCGTACGTGTCGAGCGTCTCGATCTCGTCGTGGAACTCCAGGCCCTTGACGCCCTCGGCGGACACGATGTCGGGGGTGGCCTCCAGCGTCACGCCGATGAAGCCGATCTTCACGCCCCCCTTCTTCCAGACGTACACCGGGTCGAGCACCGGCTCGCCGGTCTTCTCGTCGGTGACGTTGGCGGCGAGGTAGGGGAAGTCCGCGCCCTCGTAGGTGCGGCCGTCGGTGTAGCAGCCGTCCTCGGGATGGCAGCCGCCCTCCTGGAGGCGCTGCAGCTCGGCGCGGCCCTCGTCGAACTCGTGGTTGCCGACGCCCGCGACGTCGAGGCCGAGGCCGTTCATGGCCTCGACGGTGGGCTCGTCGTGGAAGAGGCCGGAGATCAGCGGGCTGGCGCCGACGAGGTCGCCGGCGGCGGCGGTGACGGAGTAGCGGTTGCCCTCGCGGGCCTCGCGCAGGGAGGAGGCGAGGTACTCGACGCCGCCGGCGGCGATGTTCTTCGTCGAGCCGTCCGGCTGGAGTTCGGCGATCTCGCCCGAGGACCCCTGCGGGGGTTCGAGATTGCCGTGGAAGTCGTTGAAGGACAGCAACTGGACGTCGACGGTACGGCCGTCCTTGCGGTCCGCCCCGTCCGTGCTGTCCGCGCCCGCCGGCTGCGCGGCGGCGAAGAGGCTGCCGGCCACCGCCAGCGCGGCCACGCCCGCCGCGGCCCGGCGGCCCCGTCGTGTCGTACGAACGCTGCCCGCCCGCTGTGTTCTTCGAGACCTGACCATGAACGCCCCCTCGGAGCCGACGCGGAAATCACCGCTCGGCAGCTTACGGTTGACGCGCGTAGCGCGTCTTCACCGAAGACTGAACGATTCCCCAAGCTTGCCGGACGTTCCGCCGGCCTTAGGCTTCCCCCATGACGGAGTCCGGTACGACCGACACGCGAAGGCCGCGCGGCAGGCGCATCGACGTGCTCGACGAGCTCACGCCGTCCCAGTCGCACGCCGTGCTCGGCATCATCGACGCCGCCGCCGAGAAGGACGGCCGCCAGGCCGTCTCCGAGCAGGGCCGGCTCACCCTGCGCCGAGGCCGCCGCGACGGCGTCAGGCACCTCCTTCTCCACGACGGCTCGGAGCCCGCCGGCTACGCGCAGCTCGAGGAGACCGACCCCGTCGAGCCGCCCGCCGCGGAGCTGGTCGTCCACCCCGCGTACCGCCGCCGCGGCCACGGCCGGGCCCTGGGCCGCGCGCTGCTCACCGAGTCCGGCCAGCGGATGCGGCTGTGGGCGCACGGCGGCCACCCCGCCGCCCGGCACCTGGCGCAGTTGCTCGGCCTCACGCTCTTCCGTGAGCTGCGGCAGATGCGCATGCCGCTCGACGGGTTCGCCGGCGAGGACGAACCGCAGCCGCGGCTGCCCGCGGGGGTCACGGTGCGCACGTTCCGGCCCGGCGAGGACGACGCGGCGTGGCTGGCCGTCAACGCCGCCGCCTTCGCCCACCACCCGGAGCAGGGCTCGCTGACGCAGGACGACCTGGACGACCGCAAGGCGGAGCCGTGGTTCGACCCGCGCGGGTTCTTCCTCGCCGAGCGGGCCGGGAAGATCGTCGGCTTCCACTGGACGAAGGTGCACAGCGCGGAGCAGCTCGGCGAGGTGTACGTCCTGGGGGTGCACCCCGACGCGCAGGGCGTCGGGCTCGGCAAGGCGCTGACGACGATCGGGCTGCGCCATCTGGCGTACGACCGCAGCATGCCGACGGCCATGCTGTACGTGGACGCCGACAACTACGCGGCGGTGGCCGTCTACGAGGGCATGGGCTTCCGCACCCACGAGACGGATCTGATGTACCGCACGGAGGGCTGACCGGGGCCGGCGGACCCCGTACCGCACCGAGGGGCACCCGCCCCGTCACCGTCGGTGCGGCCCCGGTTGCGGGCATCGGCGGAGGCGGCGCCCGGCCGCGGACCTCTCCGCCGTGCCGGGTCGGGCCCGGACACGGGAGAATAGGGGTATGGACGACAGCTCGCCCCTCGTCACCGCCGCCCAGCCCGCGCAGCCGGCCCAGCCGTCGGTGGGCTCGATCGCGGCCCGGCGCCCGCACGCGGTGGCCCCCGCCATGCAGCGGGCCGCGCAGCAGATCGACCCCGACATCGACGCCGACGCCGACGACTACGACGGGCGGGAGGCGGACGAGGAGCTGCCCCAGGGCCGCTTCCTGGACCGCGAGCGAAGCTGGCTGGCGTTCAACGAGCGGGTGCTGGAGCTGGCCGAGGACCCGGCGACCCCGCTGCTGGAGCGCGCGAACTTCCTCGCGATCTTCGCCAGCAACCTGGACGAGTTCTTCATGGTGCGCGTCGCCGGCCTCAAGCGCCGTATCGCCACCGGCGTCGCCACCCGCTCCGCCTCCGGGCTGCAGCCGCGCGAGGTGCTGGACCTGATCTGGAACCGCTCGCGCGAGCTGATGGCGCGGCACGCCGCCTGCTTCCAGCAGGACGTGCAGCCGGCGCTGGCCGACGAGGGCATCCAGCTCATCCGCTGGGGCGACCTGGGCGAGAAGGAGCAGGCCCGGCTCTTCACCCTCTTCCGGCAGCAGATCTACCCGGTGCTGACGCCGCTGGCCGTCGACCCGGCACACCCGTTCCCGTACATATCGGGACTGTCCCTGAACCTCGCGGTCGTCGTCCGCAACCCCGTCAGCGGCCACCGGCACTTCGCCCGCGTCAAGGTGCCGCCGCTGCTGCCGCGGTTCCTGGAGACCGCCACGGTCGGCGGCGCGCAGCGGTTCGTACCGCTGGAGGACGTCATCGCCGCGCACCTGGAGGACCTCTTCCCGGGCATGGAGGTCCTCGCCCACCACACCTTCCGGGTGACCCGCAACGAGGACCTGGAGGTCGAGGAGGACGACGCGGAGAACCTGCTGAAGGCGCTGGAGAAGGAGCTGATGCGGCGCCGCTTCGGGCCGCCGGTGCGGCTGGAGGTGGAGGAGTCCATCGACCCGTACGTGCTGGACCTGCTGGTGCGCGAGCTGAAGATCTCCGAGGCCGAGGTCTACCCGCTGCCGGGACCGCTCGACCTCACCGGGCTCTTCGGGATCGCCACGCAGGACCGGCCGGAGCTGAAGTACCCGAAGTTCGTCGCCGGCACGCACCGCGACCTCGCCGAGGTCGAGTCGGCGTCCGCACCGGACATCTTCGCGGCGCTGCGCGAGCGCGACGTGCTGCTGCACCACCCGTACGACTCCTTCTCCACCTCCGTCCAGGCGTTCCTGGAGCAGGCGGCGGCCGACCCGGACGTACTGGCCATCAAGCAGACGCTCTACCGCACGTCGGGTGACTCGCCGATCGTCGACGCCCTCATCGACGCGGCGGAGAGCGGCAAGCAGGTGCTGGTGCTGGTGGAGCTGAAGGCGCGCTTCGACGAGCAGGCGAACATCAAGTGGGCGCGGAAGCTGGAGGAGGCGGGCTGCCATGTCGTCTACGGGCTCGTCGGGCTGAAGACGCACTGCAAGCTGTCGCTCGTCGTCCGGCAGGAGGGCGAGAACCTGCGCCGCTACAGCCACGTCGGCACCGGCAACTACCACCCGAAGACGGCGCGGCTGTACGAGGACCTGGGCCTGCTGACGGTCGACCCGCAGGTCGGCGCGGATCTCTCCGACCTCTTCAACCGGCTGTCGGGCTACTCGCGGCGCGAGAACTACCGCCGGCTGCTGGTCGCGCCGACGTCGGTGCGCGACGGGCTGATCCACCGGATCCACCGCGAGATCACCCACCACCGGGCCGGGCAGCCCGCCTACGTCCGCATCAAGGTCAACTCGATCGTCGACGAGGCGGTCATCGACGCCTGCTACCGGGCGTCGATGGCGGGCGTGCCCGTGGACATCTGGGTGCGCGGCATCTGCGCGGTGCGGCCGGGGGTGGCGGGGCTGTCGGAGAACATCCGGGTACGCAGCATCCTGGGCCGGTTCCTGGAGCACTCCCGGATCTTCGCCTTCGGCAACGGGGGTGACCCGGAGGTGTGGATCGGCAGCGCGGACATGATGCACCGCAACCTCGACCGGCGCATCGAGGCGCTGGTCCGGGTCGCGGACCCGGCGCACCGGGAGGCCCTGAACCGGCTGATGGAGACGGGGATGTCGGACACCGTCGACTCCTGGCACCTGGACTCCAACGGCGACTGGACGCGCAACGCGGTGGACGACGCGGGGAACCGGCTGGCCAACATCCAGGAAATGCTCATCGACGCCCGGAGGCGCCGGCGTGTCATCGCGGCATGAGACACCCGTGACGACGGCGGCGGCGGTGCCCGGTGACCCGTCGCCCTCCTGCACGTGCACCACGAGGAGCGGCGCCGTGCGCTTCCCCTGCGGCAGGCTCCGGCACACGAGAGGGGAACACGAGTGAAGGAGCACCCGACCGAGCCGATCCGCGCCGCCGGCTGCGTCCTGTGGCGTACCGCGCCGGACGCCCCCGGCGGGCTGGAGATCGCCGTCGTCCACCGCCCCAGGTACGACGACTGGTCCCACCCCAAGGGCAAGCTCAAGAACGGCGAGGAACCCCTGGCCGCCGCGCTCCGGGAGGTCGCCGAGGAGACCGGCATGGCCTGCGCCCCCGGCGCCCCGCTGCCCACGGCCCGCTACCGGGTCGCCGACGGCCGCCCCAAGGAGGTCCGCTACTGGGCCGCGCGGGCGTCCGGCGGCTCGTTCGTCCCCAACGACGAGGTGGACCGCCTCCTCTGGCTGCCGCCCGCCGAGGCCCGCGGCAAGCTGAGCCACGGCCACGACCGTGTCCTCGTCGACGCGCTGCTGGCGGCCCTCGGCTCCGAGGCGGCCTGAGCCCTACGGCGCCGCGTACCGCCCGGCGAACTCCGCGGTCGGCGCGATCGGCGTGATCACGTCGACGAGGATCCCGCCCGGGTCCGCGACGCTACGGAGCCCCGGTGAGCTCGCCGGCACCTGGACGGCCCTGGAGCGGATGCTGGACGCGCTCCGCACCCCCGTCCTACCCGGGCTCCTCCGCCCGCGTCAGGTGCGTGAACGCCTCCAGATTGCGCGTCGACTCCCCGCGCGCCGTCCGCCACGCGTACTCCTTGCGGATCGCCGTCGCGAACCCCAGCTCCAGCAGCCGGTTGAAGCTGCCGTCCGCCGTCTCCAGTACCGTGCCCAGCACCCGGTCCAGCTCCTCCGGCGTCACCGCGGCCAGCGGCAGCCGCCCGACGAGGTAGACGTCGCCGAGCCGGTCCACGGCGAAGCCCACCCCGTACAGCCGGGTGTTGCGCTCCAGCAGCCAGCGGTGGACGCCGGCCTCGTTCTCGTCGGGGCGGCGGATCACGAAGGCGTTGACCGACAGGGAGTGCCGGCCGACGATGAGCTGGCAGGTGGTCGACAGCTTCCGGGTGCCGGGCAGGGAGGCGACGTACGTGCCCGGCGCCGGCGACTCGTACTCGATCCCGGCCTCGCGAAGGGTGTCCTCGACGACCTTGCCCGCCGCGCTCGCGGCCCCGTCCGTGCTCGCTGCCTCAGCCATGCGGCGATCGTAGGCGAGGACGCACGGCCCCGGGGGACCCGGCGACCGCGGCGGCGTACACGTCGGCCGTCGCGCGGGCGGCGGCGTCCCAGCCGAAGCCCGCCGCGTGCGCGGCGGCGGCCGCGCCCATCCGGTGGGCCAGCCCCGGGTCGGCGGCGAGCCGCCCCAGCGCGTCGGCGAAGTCCGCCGGGTCGTGGCCGTCGACCAGCAGCCCCGTGACCCCGTCGCGCACCGCCACCGGCAGCCCGCCGACCGCCGCCGCCACCACCGGCGTCCCGCACGCCTGCGCCTCCAGCGCGACCAGCCCGAACGACTCGCTGTACGACGGCATCACCAGCACCGACGCCGCCCGGAACCAGCGCGCCAGCGACTCCTGCGCCACCGGCGGCGTGAACCGTACGACGTCACAGATCCCCAGCCGCGCCGCCAGTTTCTGCAGCGCCTCCGGCTTGGCCAGCCCGCTCCCGCTCGGCCCGCCCACCACCGGCACCAACAGCCGCTCGCGCAGCGCCGGGTCCCGCTCCAGGAGCAGCGCCACCGCGCGCAGCAGCACGTCGGGGGCCTTGAGCGGCTGTATGCGGCCGGCGAACAGCGGCACGAAGGCGTCCTGCGGCACCCCGAGCGCGGCGCGCGCCGCCGCGCGGGATTCGCCGGGGCGGCCGGGGCAGAAGACGTCGAGGTTCACGCCGGGGCGCACGATGGCGACGCGGGCGGGGTCGGCGTCGTAGTGGTGGACGAGATCGTGGGCCTCGTCGTCGGTGTTGGCGACGAGCCGGTCCGCGGCCCGCACGACCTGGCTCTCGCCGATGACGCGGGCGGGCGGCTCGGCGCTGTCGCCGGTGGCGAGGGCGGCGTTCTTGACCTTGGCCATGGTGTGCATCGCGTGCACGAGCGGCACCCCCCAGCGCTCGGCGGCGAGCCAGCCGACGTGGCCGGAGAGCCAGTAGTGGGAGTGCACGAGGTCGTAGTAGCCGGGCCGGTGACCGGCCTCGGCCTGCATCACGCCGTGGGTGAACGCGCAGAGCTGCGCGGGCAGGTCCTCCTTGGCCAGCCCTCCGTACGGCCCGGCG
Source organism: Streptomyces sp. CNQ329 (assembly GCF_000482585.1). NCBI lineage: Bacteria > Bacillati > Actinomycetota > Actinomycetes > Kitasatosporales > Streptomycetaceae > Streptomyces > Streptomyces sp. CNQ329. Next base: position 49,527 of record NZ_AXVU01000020.1, read on the forward strand.
TCCACATGCCGTACGAGCACGCCGGGCGCGAGTTCGACGGCCGGCGGGAGGGCGGCGGTGGTGGCGCGGGTGAAGACCTCGACCTCGACGCCGATCTCGGCGAGCCGGCGGGCCAGCTCGACGATGTAGACGTTCATGCCCCCGGCGTCGCCGGTACCCGGCTGATGGAGGGGCGAGGTGTGCACGGAGAGCATGGCCACGCGACGTGGCCGCCGGTGCCGCGCGAGCGCACGGAACCGGGACAGGTGGTGGCTCACGGCTGCTGTCTCCTCCTCGGAATCGCCGTTCTCCCCGCCGTGAGGGGAGGAACACCGGGGGTGGCGGCTTCATTCCCGGGGACGGGGGCGGCGCAGGTCGGGCGCGAGCGGCGGACACGGCCGCGGAGGGCCGGGCCCGCGGGTGCTACGCCCCCCAGCCGCGCGGGGACACCGCCCGCCACGCCACCGTCAGCTCGCCCTGCCGCCAGCGGCCCGGGCCGTCCGTCAGCGGCCAGTCAGCCGCCAGCGCGCTCGCCGTACGGATCCAGCGCTGCCGCGCACCCAGCGGCGCGTACGGGGCGGCCGTCGCCCACGCGCGGTCGAAGTCGCGGAGGAACGCGTACACCGGCTCACCCTCGACGTTGCGGTGGATCAGCGCCTTCGGCAGCCGCTCCGCCAGCTCCGAGGGCGTGCGGAGGCTCGCCAGGTGCGCGGCGAAGGTGACGGTGCGGGGACCCTCCGGGCCCAGCGCCACCCACACGTGCCGCCGCCCCGCCTCGTCGCAGGTGCCTTCCACCAGCAGCCCGTCGGGGCCGAGCCGTTCCGCGAGCCGCGCCCACGCCGCCGGGACCTCCTCCTCGGCGTACTGGCGCAGCACGTTGGCCGCCCGGATCAGCGCCGGGCGGGCCCCGCCGGGGAGCGGCACCTCGAACCCGCCGCGCAGGAAGGTCAGCCCTTCGCGCGCGTACGGACGCGCCGCCGCCACCCGCTCCGGGTCGATCTCCACGCCGGCGACCTCGGCCCGGGGACAGGCGGTACGGAGCCGGTGCAGCAGCTCGACGGCGGTCCAGGGGGCGGCGCCGTAGCCGAGGTCGACGGCGACGGCCCGGCCCGCGGCCCGCGCGGTACGGCGCAGGGCGGTGCCGTGGGCGGCGGCGATCCAGCGGTCCATGCGGCGCAGCCGGTTGGGGTTGGTGGTCCCCCGGGTCGCGGACCCGACCGGCCGCGCGGGAGGCGCGGAGCGGGCGCCGGCCCCGGGCCGCTGCTGAGACGCCATGCGCCCAGCGTACGAGCCGCCCGCGGAGCCCCCGCGCCCCCGGCCCGCGCATGAGGGCCGTACGCGGGTCCGGCCCCGCTACCCCGGCGCCCGCCGCGCCTCGGACGCCTCGTCCACGAACACCGACCGGCCCGCGATCACCGCCACCAGCCCCGCCAGCTCCCCGGCCTGCAGCGGGTTCAGGCTCGTACCGACGACCAGCAGCCCCAGCCCGCCCTCCGCCGGCGCGGCCAGCGCCCCGGCGAGACCCACCTGCACCGGCCCCTCGCCCGCGCCCCCGGCCCCCTCCACCAGCGTCCGCGGCAGCGCCGGCCGGGCCACGAAGCCGAACCCCATCCCCATGTCCGTCGCGTACGCCTCCGTGTACGCCGGCGCCGCGCCGTAGTGCTCCGCGAACACCGACGTCATCAGCTCGCCCAGGTCCAGGTCCGACGGGTTCTCCGGCACCGCCACCACGCCCGCGAACACCAGCCACGCCGCCTGCTCCCCGGTGCTCGGCAGCGGCGCCGTGACGATGCCGTTCATCAGCACCCCGTCCGCGTACAGCACGTCATGCCACGCGACGAGCGCGTCGGTGAACTGCTCCCGCCGCTCCGCCGCCGTCCGCGGGTACGTCAGCCGCACCAGCTCGGCGCAGCGTGCGCGCGTCGCCTCGCGGTCGCCGCCGTCGGCCATCAGGTCGAACCAGTCGACGGGCGCGTACAACTGGATGCTGCCGGGCGTCAGCGTGCCCACGGGGCCACCGTGTCCTTGTTCGTCAGCGGGCCGAAGTCCCAGGTGAAAAGCTTCTCGGCGGTCTCGATGGTGCCGTGGGAGCCTTCGGCGGTGAAGGCGTTGCCGGTCCAGGTGGTGAAGTACTGGCCGGTGCGCATGCCGAACTCCCGCACGCTCATGCTGTACGAGGCCCCGCGCGCGAGCTGGAAGTAGCCCTGCGGCAGCTCCATCGCCGGCAGCAGGCCGCCGAGCTGGGTGACCATCCGCGTCGGCTGGTTGCCGGCCTTCGCGGCGGCCAGGATCTCGTCGCCGAACCGGGCGCCGAGCTTGCCGAGGCCGAAGCCGACGGCGTCGAGGATGACGTCCTTGGTGGTGAGGGCCTTGAGGAAGCTGCCGGTGGTGCCGACCGCGGAGAGGTAGTGCGCGACGAGCGCGACGCCCGCGAGCGCGAGCGAGGCGGCGCCGAGGAACTGCAGACCGGGGACGAGTGCGAGCAGGCCGGTGATGGTGCTGAGCAGGCCGGCGATGTCGCCGAGGGTCTTGAAGAGCGGGGCCAGCTCCGCGAGGGTGCCCATCGGGTCCGTCACGGCCTGGCCGATGGCCTCCAGCGCCCCGCCGACCGCGTCGCCGAGCTTGTCCCAGAAGCCGGGCTCGTTGGGGGCGATGTCGAGGGCCCTTTGCAGCCGGTTGGCGGCGTCGCGGCCTTCCTGCTCGTAGTCGTCGTGCAGGCTGCGGGCCCGGCGGCGTACGTCGGCGAGCGGGTCCTCGTCGGACCCGGACCCGGAATCAGCGCCCTGCTCCCCGCCGTTGCCGTCGTCGTCCTTCTTCTCCTTCTCCTTCTCCCGCTCCGCCTCCGCGTCCGCCGTCCGCTTCAGCTCCGCGGCCTCGTCCTCCAGCCGCGCCGCCGCGCGCTGCCGGCGGTCGATGTTCTCGGCCCAGTCGGTGAGCACCGTACGGGCCGTGGAGAAGGCGCTGTAGGCGTCCTTCACCTTCGGGCGGAAGTCGTCGGCCAGCAGCGCCCGGAAGGCGTCGGCGGCCTTGCCGCGCCAGTCGCCCTCGTCGGCGCCCTCCAGGACCCGGCATATCTCGCCCAGCGCGTCGGAGGTGCGGCGGACGGTGGCGGCGGTGTCCCTGGCCGTCTCGTAGTCGCCGGGGCAGGGCACGAAGCCCAGCGTGGGGTAGTCCGCCGCGGTGGGCGCGCTCACTTCTGCGCCGCCTCGGAGAGCGCCGCCGCCAGGTCCTTGTCGAGGTCGGCGAAGCCCTTCTCGATCTGGTCGAGCGCCTCCACCGCGCCCTTGGCGAATTTACGCAACTGGCCGAACCCGTACGACCACTCGTCGCCGAATTCGTCCATGCGCCGCTCCAGCGCGCTCGCCCCCATGGCCTTGGCGTCCACGTCCGCCATGGCGCGGGCGGGCTTGTCCAGGACTTCGCCGATGTGGGCCAGGTTGTCGCGGACGCGTGTGAGCATCGCGTTGTCGATGTACAGATCGGACACGTGCGTACCCCTCGGACCGGAATGGTGGGCGCTCTTCAGAGGGGCAGACGCTACCCGTGTGACGCGGGGGGTGCTACAGCGGTCCGGCGGTGGATTCCTCCACCGGGTTTCCGGCCGGCTCCGCGCCCGTTTCCGTGGCCGGAACCGGATCCTCGTGGGGCAGCCCGCGCATCAGCAGCGCGTAGCCCGCCGCCGCCACCGTGCCCACCGCGGCGCACCCCGCCCACAGCCACCCCGCCCCGGCCGCGTCGATGACCCACCCGCCCAGCAGCGGGGCGGCGAGCGACGCGACCGCCCAGGACGTGGTGTACATGCCCTGGTAGCGCCCGCGGCCGTGGACCGGGGAGAGGCGGACGACGATGCTGGTCTGCGTCGGCGCGTTGACGATTTCGCCGAGCGTCCAGACGCAGACGACGAGCGCGTACGCCGCGACCGACCCGGCGAAGATGTTGAGCCCGAAGCCGTACCCCGCCATCAGCGAGGAGACGATCAGCAGCATCCGCGGGTCGCGGTGCTCGATGAACCGGGTCACGGGTATCTGCATGACGACGATCAGCACGCCGTTCACGGCGATGGCGAGCCCGAAGTCCGAGCTGGAGAAGCCCTGGTCGCCCATCGCCACCGGCAGTGAGACGTACGCCTGCATGAAGATGAGCGCGATCAGGAACGAGAGCCCGACGACCCCCATGAACCGCCCGTCGCGCACCACCGTGCCCAGGCGCACGGGGTCCACCGCCTCGCCCCCGGCGCCCTTGGGCCGTTCCGGCCGGGACTCCGGGAGCTTGACGAAGACGAGGATCGCGCAGACGAGGGTCAGGGCGCCCTCGATGAGGAAGCCGGCCCGGTAGCTGTACTCGGCGATGAAGCCGGCGCCGGCGGAGGAGACCGCGAAGCCCAGGTTGATCGCCCAGTAGTTGAGCGAGAAGGCCCGTACACGATCCCCGGGCGGGACGATGTCCGCCATCATCGCCTGCACCGCGGGCCGGGAGGCGTTGGAGGCCATGCCGACGGCGCACGCGACGGCGGGGATGGCCACCGGGTGGGTGGTGAAGCCGAGGACGGCGACCGTCACGGCGGTCGAGGACTGCGCGAGCATCAGCGTGGGGCGGCGCCCGAGGCGGTCGGCGAGCACGCCGCCGCCGAGGGAGGAGACCACGCCGCCGAGCCCGTAGAACGCGGCGACCAGCCCGGCGTACGAGGCGGAGTGGCCCCGCTCCTGCGTCAGATACAGGGCCATGAAGGTGGCGACGAAGCCGCCGAGCCGGTTGACGAGCGTGGACGTCCACAGCCACCAGAACGCGCGGGGCAGCCCGGAGACGGTCTCGCGGGTGGCGCGTCCGATGCGGGTGACGGGCACGGCGGAACCCCCGGATGTAAGTGGCGCACAAGATGAGTGGATGTTACGAAGCGGGGCCGCCGTTGCGCCACCGAATTGACGGCTGCCGTCAATCCGGGCCGGAAGGCCGGGGAGATATGCGCTCTATTAGGCTCGGAGCCATGGCCGACGCACCGTACAAGCTGATCCTCCTCCGCCACGGAGAGAGCGACTGGAACGCCAAGAACCTGTTCACCGGCTGGGTGGACGTGAATCTCACCGACAAGGGCGAGAAGGAGGCGGTGCGCGGCGGGGAGCTGCTGCGCGAGGCCGGCTGGCTGCCAGACGTCGTCCACACGTCCCTGCTCAAGCGCGCCATCCGGACCGCCAACATCTCGCTGTCCGCCTGCGACCGGCACTGGATCCCGGTCGCGCGCTCCTGGCGGCTCAACGAGCGGCACTACGGCGCGCTGCAGGGCAAGGACAAGGCGCAGACGCTCGCCGAGTTCGGCGAGGAGCAGTTCATGACCTGGCGCCGCTCGTACGACACGCCCCCGCCGCCGATCGCCGACGACAGCGAGTACTCGCAGGCGCGCGACGTGCGCTACGCGCACATCCCCAGCGAACTGCGGCCGAGGACCGAGTGCCTGAAGGACGTGCTGGAGCGGGCCCTGCCGTACTGGTACGACTCCATCGTGCCGGACCTCCAGGCCGGCCGGACCGTGCTCGTCGCGGCGCACGGCAACAGCCTGCGCGCACTGGTCAAGCACCTCGACGGCATCTCCGACGACGAGATCCCGGGCCTGAACATCCCCACCGGCATCCCGCTGGCGTACGAACTGGACGCCGACCTCCGCCCCGTCGGCAGCGGCGGCACGTACCTGGACCCGGAGGCGGCGGCCTCGGCGATCCAGGCCGTGGCGAACCAGGGCAAGAAGTAGCCGAAGACCGGCCCGAGGCGTAGGTACACCGCAGCCCCTGCCCGGCGTCGTCAGGGCAGGGGCTGCGGGCGTCTCGTCGCAGGCGTCGTCTCGCGGCTCAGCCGCAGCTCCCGCCGCAGTTGCACGACCCGCCCGACTGGCACCCGCAGGAGCAGCCGGGACCGCAACCGCACGAGCTGAGCTTCGGCAGCGGGGTCATCTTCGGGCGCATCCGCGGCGGTCGGGCCACGGGACGCGGGTCGGCACGGGTGCGGGAGGTGAATTTATCCGGCATGCGGACCTCCTAGCAGGGTTTCCCTTCCCCCGGAGGCTGCCCCGGCATCCGGGGCGCACATGCGGGCGCGCGGGTGCACCTGCGGCCTTCGTACGGCCGTACGCTCCGGACGCCGCGCCCGGCGCGCGAGCCGCTTCGGGTCGCGCCCGGCGCGCGCGGGGACCGTGCCCCCGCGCTCCGGTGCCTACGCCCCTTCGACCGACGCCGTCGCGGTCAGCTCGTCGGCATGCTCGCCGGTGACCAGATACACCACCCGGCCCGCGCAGGAGACGGCGTGATCGGCGAAGCGCTCGTAGTAGCGGCCTATCAGCGTCACGTCCACCGCGGTCTCGATGCCGTGCTTCCAGCGGTCGTCCATCAGGTGCTGGAAGATCTTGCGGTGCAGGTAGTCCATCCTGTCGTCGTCCTGCTCCAGCTCCAGCGCCAGGTCGACGTTCTTGGTGGTGACGACCTCCGCGGTCTTCGCCATCAGCCGCTGCGCGAGCTGCCCCATCTCCAGGACGGTGGCGTGCAGGTCGTCGGGGATGCAGCGACCGGGGTAGCGCAGCCGGGCGAGCTTGGCGACGTGCTTGGCCAGGTCGCCGGCGCGCTCCAGATCGGCGCTCATCCGCAGCGACGTCACCACGATGCGCAGGTCGGTGGCCACGGGCTGCTGCCGGGCGAGCAACTGGATGGCCCGCGTCTCCAGCTCGCGCTGGAGGTCGTCGACCTTCTCGTCGCCGGCGATCACGGTCTCGGCGAGCTGCAGGTCGGCATCGAGCAGCGCTGCCGTGGCCCGGCCCATGGCGGAGCCGACCAGCCTGGCCATGTCGACGAGGCCCTCGCCGATCGAGTCCAGCTCCTCGTGGTAAGAGTCGCGCATTCCAGTCCGTCCGTCCTCATTGCCGGTTTATGCAGCATCCACCATGCAGGGGACGACGCGCCACTTAGTGAATCGAGACCGACCTGAAGGTGAACTCTTGGCGACCAGTGTTCGAGACCGCGCCCGGATGGCTGTGGAAGGGGTACGCGAGGTGCCTAACCTGGAGTCATGGACGTGGACGCGGCAGTCGCCGCGGCGGCAGCGATCGCCGGGCTGTGCACCGGCGTGATCGCCATGCTCGCGTTCCGGTGGAGCGAGCGTGAGCAGGCCAGGCCGACGCGCACCTCGCTGCACACGGCCGCGGTGCTGCCGCCCGGCGTGGACACCGTCCTGTCCGTGCTGCGCTCCTCCGCCGTCGTGCTCGACGAGGACGACGCCGTGGTCAAGGCCAGCTCCGCGGCGTACGCCCTGGGGCTGGTCCGCGGCGGCCGGCTGGCGGTGGAACCGATGCTGGCCATGGCCCGCGACACCCGGCGCGACGGCGAGATACGGCAGGTCGAGCTGGACCTGCCCCGGCGCAGCGGGCGCGGCGAGGCACTGGCGGTCTCCGCCCGCGTTGCGCCGCTCGGCTCCCGGCTCGTCCTGCTGCTGGTCGAGGACATGACCGAGGCCCGCCGTATCGAGGCCGTCCGCCGCGACTTCGTGGCGAACGTCAGCCACGAGCTGAAGACCCCGGTCGGCGCGCTGTCCCTGCTCTCCGAGGCGGTCATGGACGCCGCCGACGACCCCGAGGCGGTGGAGCGGTTCGCGGGCCGGATGCAGGGGGAGGCGACCCGGCTGACCAGCCTCGTACAGGAGCTGATCGACCTTTCCCGGGTGCAGAACGACGACCCGCTGGAGGACGCCGAGCCGGTACGGGTCGACGAACTGGTCGGCGAGGCCATCGAGCGGTGCCGGCAGCAGGCCGGCGCCAAGCAGATCACGATCGCCGCCGGCGGCACGGCCGGACTCCACGTCTGGGGCAACCGCGGCCAGCTCGCGGCGGCGCTGGGCAACCTGGTGGAGAACGCCGTCAACTACAGCCCGGCCCGTACCCGGGTCGGCATCGCGGCCCGCCGGCAGCCCGCCCCCGGCGGCGACCTGATCGAGATCGCGGTCACCGATCAGGGGATCGGCATCTCGGGGAAGGACCGCGAGCGGGTCTTCGAGCGCTTCTACCGGGTCGACCCGGCGCGCTCGCGGGCCACCGGCGGAACCGGTCTCGGTCTCGCCATCGTCAAGCACGTGGCCGCCTCGCACGGCGGGGAGGTCACGGTGTGGAGCGCTGAGGGCCAGGGCTCCACGTTCACCCTGCGGCTCCCCGAGGCCGCACGCCCGAAGAGCGGCCGGCCCGACACCGGCCGCAGCGGAGCTCTCATCGGCCCGGAGGACCTCGACGGCGAGGACCGGTTCCGGCTCGACGGGACCGACGCGCCTGACACAGCTCCGGAGGTCATCCCGTGACCCGCGTGCCCACCGTCCGGACCGGCACCACCCCTCGCCGCCCGGCCCTCCCAACCCCGTGCCGTCCGTCCCCCTCGGAGGTCAGAGCGTGACCCGGGTTCTCGTGGTCGAGGACGAGGAATCGTTCAGCGACGCACTGTCGTACATGCTCCGCAAGGAGGGCTTCGAGGTGGCCGTGGCCGTCACGGGCCCCGAGGCGCTCGACGACTTCGACCGCAACGGCGCCGACCTGGTGCTGCTGGACCTCATGCTGCCGGGGCTGCCCGGCACGGAGGTGTGCCGCCAGTTGCGCGGACGGTCCAACGTCCCGGTCATCATGGTGACCGCCAAGGACAGCGAGATCGACAAGGTCGTCGGGCTGGAGATAGGGGCCGACGACTACGTGACGAAACCCTTCTCCTCCCGGGAGCTGGTGGCCCGGATCCGCGCGGTCCTGCGCCGCCGTGGCGAGCCGGAGGAGGCCGAACCGGCGGCCCTGGAGGTCGGCCCGGTGCGGATGGACGTCGACCGGCACGTCGTCACGGTGGCCGGCGGCAAGGTCGACCTGCCGCTGAAGGAGTTCGACCTGCTGGAGATGCTGCTGCGCAACGCCGGCCGGGTGCTGACCCGGATGCAGCTCATCGACCGGGTCTGGGGCGCCGACTACGTCGGCGACACCAAGACCCTCGACGTCCACGTCAAGCGGCTGCGGGCGAAGATCGAGCCGGACCCGGGCGCTCCCCGGTATCTGGTGACGGTCCGCGGCCTGGGCTACAAGTTCGAGCCGTAGACGAAGCGGTGCGGCGGGCGCGTGCGTCCCGCCGTACGGAACGAGAGGGTGCCCCGCCCCGGCGCGCGTCAGCGCCGGGGCGCCGGGAGTGCCGCCGGCCGCCCGGCGGCGTGCTTACCGCCCTACTGTCCGGTGACCGGGCTCTCCGAGGACGTCGCCCCGTCCGTGCCCGGGGTGCCCTCGGAGGCGTTCTCCGTGGCGTCCGCGTCCGGCAGCGTCGAGCCGTCGCCGGTGCCGTCCGTACCTTCGGGGTCGTCCGTGCTTCCGGCGCCTTCCGTGCCCGTCCCCGCGTCCTCGCCGGGTTCGGCGGACTCGCCCGGCTCGGCGGACTCCGCGCCGGGAGAGGAGGTCCCGGTCTCCAGCGGGCTCGGTGTCTCGGTCGCGGCGAAGCCCGCGTACTCGCCGTCGTCCCCGACGACGAACGCGGCGAGCCGTACCTCGCCCTCCCCGCTGAACTCGAAGGCGAGCTTCCTCGTCGTGCCGTCCCCGGCGTCCTGCCCGTCGGGCAGCACCGCGGAGGCGTGGTCCTCGCCGCCCAGCAGCACCGAGCCGTGCGCCGGCACCACCACGTCGCCCCGGCCGTTCGCACCGGCCAGCTCCAGCTCCTGGCCGCCGTTCACGAGCGACAGCCGTTCCAGCGTCTGGTCCCGGTCACCGCTGTTGAAGATGCGCGCGGAGACCGCCGCCGGCCCGTCGGCCCCGTCCGCCGGCGTGATGACCACCGCGTTCTGGATCTTGATGTGACCCGCGGTGACGCGCGCGTTGTCGGGGTTGATCTTCAGGGTCTCGGCGTTGTTGCCCGCTCCGCACGCGGTGAGGACGGCGAGCGGGAGAGCGAGGACGGTCGCGGCGAGCGTGCCGCGTCGAATGCTGCTGCTCACGGCGGCGGCATCTCCTTGGACGTGAAGGCCGGTTCGGCTTGGCTGCGGTGATGTTGGTACTGGAGGGAACAGTACCGACCCCCTTCCGGGCACACGGACCCGACCCGCCCTCTCACGTCCCGCCCGCCTTCCCTCATGGCCCGCGCGTACGGCAGTGCTAATGCCCGGCAATATTCGCGCGGGAAGCGGTGTTGCAAGGAGTGAGGGAAGAGCGGCGGAGGGAGAACGGGGATATCGATCACGGACCGTGTGATCAATTCCGGGAATGAGGCCGGATTCGTTCGTGATCGGCCGAACGGAGCAGCGCGACTTCACCGGCCGACTCCGACAAATCGGGACGATCGTCGCTCTGTCGAACCTTCCGGCGGCGGGTGGCCTTCGCGTTTCCGGTTTCGGGCAGAGGGCATCCGACCTGCGGAAACCATGATTCCGTTGGCGGGCGAAGCACGTTCCGGGGCCGCTTGTCAAGCCCCGAGACGGGCCCTGACCTGCGAAAACGCCATTCAGAAGCGGCCTGAGCCGTGTTACCCTGGATAGCCACGGAAGGGGTACCTGTCACATGACGTTCAAGGTTGGCGACACCGTGGTCTATCCCCATCACGGGGCCGCGCTGATCGAGGCCATCGAAACTCGCCAGATCAAAGGTGTGGACAAGACCTACTTGGTGCTGAAAGTCGCGCAGGGCGACTTGACGGTGCGCGTGCCGGCGGACAATGCCGAGTTCGTCGGGGTACGCGATGTGGTTGGCCAGGAAGGGTTGGAGCGGGTCTTCGAGGTGCTGCGTGCGCCGTATGCCGAAGAGCCCACCAACTGGTCCCGGCGATACAAGGCGAACCTGGAGAAGCTCGCTTCGGGTGACGTGATCAAGGTCGCCGAGGTTGTCCGCGACCTGTGGCGCCGGGAGCGCGAGCGCGGTCTCTCCGCCGGAGAGAAGCGGATGCTCGCCAAGGCGCGCCAGATCCTGGTGAGCGAGCTGGCGCTGTGTGAGAGCACGAACGAGGACAAGGCGGAAGCGCTGCTCGACGAGGTGCTGGCGTCCTGAACGGCGTCTGACCGCCTCACGTCATGCCGACGGTGCCCTCCCGGGGCGCCGTGGTCGTGAGGGCTGCGGCATCGCCCGGCCGCCGGTGCAGCCGTTGCTGCGCCGGTGAGGTTGCTGCCGGTGATATCGCCGCCCGGTGAGTCGCTCGGCTCTGTTCGGCGCCGGTCGCCCGGTGCCGCCGTCCCGGCACCTGGTGCCGGTGTTCGGTGCCGGTCGTCGGTTGCGTGGCGTGAAAGCGCCCGTTTTCCGGCGTTCCCGGTGCCGATCCGACGCCGGCGTGGCGGCGCTGCCCGGTCACGTCCTCCGGTGGTCCGTCCGTTTGTCCCCGCTCGTCCTTTCATGTCATCCGATGGCCTGAAAGCGTGCCGGATGCCGGAGACAGCCGTAGGCTCCCGCGCTGCGCGTCAGTATGCTCTCGTGCGGCGCGCCGGGCCGACGGCTGTCCCGCTTTCCTGCGGGCACGCCGTGCCGGGCCCGGGTAGCTACTGCGACCATGTGCGTCACGGAAGGGGGTCGGCAGCGAGCTCCGCGGTGGGGGCACGAAGCACGTGCCCGGCACGCTTTTGGCCATACCCATGTCGTCCAAGGACACAAACCTGAACACCGCAATGTCTCCGTCAGGCTCGTCCGACTCGCCCGCCGCGTCCGTACAGAACCGCCCCGGTGACTCGGATCCGTCCGCCCCGCGCAGATGCGCCGCGGTGATCCCCGCCGCTGGCCGCGGCGTGCGGCTCGGCCCGGGCGCGCCCAAGGCCCTGCGCGCCCTCGGCGGCACGCCGATGCTCGTGCACGCCGTCCGTGCCCTTGCCCGCGCCCGCGCGGTGTCCCTGGTCGTCGTCGTCGGCCCGCCCGACGAGGCGGCGCAGGTGCGCACCCTCCTCGACGACCACCTGGAGTACCTCGACTCGACCGAGGTCGTCGTCGTCCCCGGCGGCGACACCCGCCAGGACTCCGTGCGCCTCGGCCTGGCCGCGCTCCCCGACGACGTCGGCGTCGTGCTCGTGCACGACGCCGCCCGCCCGCTGGTCCCGGTGGACACCGTGGAGGCCGTCGCCGCCGCGGTACGGGCCGGGGCGCCCGCCGTCGTCCCGGCGCTGCCGGTGACCGACACCGTCAAGCAGGTCGTGCCCGGCACCGAGCCGGGCGGCCCGGAGCCGGTCGTCGCCACCCCGGACCGGGCGGTGCTGCGCGCCGTGCAGACCCCGCAGGGCTTCGACCGCCGGGTGCTGACGGAGGCGCACGAGCAGGCTCCCGCGGTCGGCGACGGCGCCACGGACGACGCGGGCATGGTGGAGCGGCTGGGCGTCGAGGTGGTGCTCGTCCCCGGGCACGAGGAGGCGTTCAAGGTGACGCGACCGCTGGACATGGTGCTGGCGGAGGCCGTGCTGGCACGCAGGAGGGCGACGGATGCCTTCTGACGCGCCCTCTTCGCACGCCGGAGCGCAGGGTGCGCCGGGTACGCCGGGTACGCCGGGTACGCCCGGTGCCGCCGCCGCGTACGGCGTGCTGCCGCGCATCGGCGTCGGCACCGACGTGCACGCCTTCGTCCCGGGGCGCGAGCTGTGGTGCGCGGGCCTGCTCTGGGAGGGCGAGAGCCACGGCCTCGACGGCCACTCCGACGGCGACGTCGCCGCGCACGCCGCCTGCGACGCGCTCTTCTCCGCCGCCGGCCTGGGCGACCTCGGCGCGCACTTCGGCACCGACCGCCCGGAGTGGTCCGGTGCGGCCGGCGTCGCGCTGCTCGGCGAGGCGGCCCGTATCGTCCGCGCGTCCGGCTTCCACATCGGCAACGTCGCGATCCAGGTGATCGGCGTCCGGCCGAAGATCGGCAAGCGGCGCCCGGAGGCGCAGAAGGCGTTGTCCGCCGCGGCCGGGGCGCCGGTGTCGGTCTCCGGCACGACGACCGACGGCCTCGGACTCACCGGCCGCGGCGAGGGCCTGGCGGCGGTCGCCACCGCGCTCGTACTGCCGCCGCCCGGGTGAGGCGGACCGTCTTTCGCCGCGCGGAAGGCCCGTGGCGGGCCGGTTGTTGGGTACCCAGGTAGTTCCCACGTGATGTGCAACCGGAGGAGTCCCCTCATGTCTGTCGCCCTCTCCGACAAGCTCAAGCAGATCCTCGACGACAAGGTCTTCGTCACCGTCGCCACCACGCAGCCCGACGGCGCCCCGCAGGCATCGCCCGTCTGGGTGAAGCGCGACGGCGACGACCTGCTCTTCTGCACCACCGCGGAGCGCGTCAAGGCCCGCAACATCAAACGCGATCCGCGGGTCAGCGTCGTGGTGGTCAACCCGGAGGCCCCGTACAACTACGCCCAGGTGCACGGGACGGCGAGCATGACCACCGAGGGCGGCCGGGAGCTGATCGACGAACTGTCGCAGAAGTACACGGGCCAGGACTACGACACCTTCAGCGGCGGCCACGCCGACGACGGCACGAGGGTCGTCGTGCGCGTCACGCCGGAGAGGATCTCGGGCCAGGGCGACCTGCATTGAGCGACGCGCCTGGAGCGCTGTGCATCGGGTGAGGTGCACCGAGCGAGGCGCGCAGAGCGCGGGCGCGCGGAGGCCGGTAAGGACCACGCGCCCGCGCGTCCCGGGCCGTTGTCGGCGGGGCGGCCTACCCTGGGGCGGGTGTGCGGGGACGGGTGTGCCGGACGGGGGTGGGGAGCACATGCGGACCGGGGCCCCCGGGCCGCCCGGGTCCTACTACCCTTGAGTCGTGACCATTCGCCTGTACGACACCAGCGCCCGGCAGATCCGTGACTTCACCCCGATCACCCCGGGTTGCGTCTCGATCTACCTGTGCGGCGCCACCGTCCAGGCCGCCCCGCACATCGGGCACATCCGGTCGGGGCTCAACTTCGACATCCTGCGCCGCTGGCTGCTCCACCGCGGCTACGACGTGACGTTCATCCGCAACGTCACGGACATCGACGACAAGATCATCTCCAAGTCCGCCGACCAGGGCCGTCCCTGGTGGGCCATCGGGTACGAGAACGAGCGCGCCTTCAACGACGGCTACGACGCGCTCGGCTGCCTCCCGCCCACGTACGAGCCGAGGGCCACCGGGCACATCCCCGAGATGATCGAGATGATGCGCACGCTCATCGACTCCGGGCACGCCTATGCCGCCGACGGCAACGTCTACTTCGACGTGCGCTCCTACCCCGGCTACCTCGCCCTGTCCAACCAGGAGCTGGACAACCTGCGCCAGCCCGAGGGCGAGGGCGAGACCGGCAAGCGCGACCAGCGGGACTTCGCGATGTGGAAGGCCGCCAAGCCCGGCGAGCCGTCCTGGGAGACGCCCTGGGGCCGCGGCCGGCCCGGCTGGCACCTGGAGTGCTCGGCGATGGCCCACAAGTACCTGGGCTCCCGCTTCGACATCCACGGCGGCGGCATCGACCTCGTCTTTCCGCACCACGAGAACGAGATCGCGCAGTCGAAGACCTTCGGCGATGAGTTCGCCGACTACTGGATGCACAACGCCTGGGTCACCATGAGCGGCGAGAAGATGAGCAAGTCGCTCGGCAACTCGGTGCTCGTCTCCGAGATGACCAAGCGCTGGCGCCCCATCGTCCTGCGCTACTACCTGGGCACCCCGCACTACCGCTCCACCATCGAGTTCAGCAAGGAGGCCCTGCGCGAGGCCGAGTCCGCGTTCGCGCGCATCGAGGGCTTCGTGCAGCGCGTGGCCGAAAAGGCCGGCGGCCCCGTCGCCCCCGCCGCGGACGTGCCGCCCGCCTTCGCCGAGGCGATGGACGACGACCTCGGCGTGCCGCAGGCGCTCGCCGTCGTGCACACCACCGTCCGGCAGGGCAACGCCGCCCTGTCCGCCGACGACAAGGAAGCCGCCGTCGCCCGCCTCGCCGAGGTACGTGCGATGCTCGGCGTGCTCGGCCTGGACCCGCTCGACGCACACTGGACGGGCACGGACGGCGTGGACCGCGGCGCCGATCTCCACGGCGCCGTCGACACGCTCGTACGGCTGGTGCTGGAGCAGCGCGAGGCCGCGCGGGCGCGTAAGGACTACGCGGCGGCGGACGCCATCCGCGACCAGCTCAAGCAGTCGGGCCTCACCATCGAGGACACCCCGGACGGGCCGCGCTGGACGCTGTGCTGACCGGGCGCGACGCCCCCGTTGTGCCGCCCGGCGGGCCGGGCGGCACACTCATGACGTAGAGAACGACGATCGCAGAAGCAGGTGGATCCCCCATGGCCGGGAACAGTCAGCGCCGAGGCCGCAGAACGGCGAGCAAGAAGGGCGCGACCAAGGGCAGCGGCGGCAAGGGCCGCCGTGCCCTCCAGGGCAAGGGCCCCACGCCGCCCGCCGAGCACCGCCCCGGGCACGCCAAGCAGCGTGCCGCCAGGGCGCGGTCGAAGAAGGCCGCCTCCGCCCGCCCCGCGGCGCGCCGCGGCGGCAAGGGCTCCAGCGAGCTGGTCGTCGGGCGCAACTCCGTCTACGAGGCGCTGCGGGACGGCGTGCCGGCCACGACGCTGTACGTCCAGCAGTACGTCGACAGCGACGACCGGGTACGCGCCGCCCTCCAGTTCGCCGCCGACCGCGGCGACGTCCACCTGATGGAGGCGCCGCGCCCCGAGCTGGACCGGATGACGGACGGCCTGAACCACCAGGGCCTGGTGCTCCAGGTCCCGCCCTACGAGTACGCCCACCCCGAGGATCTGCTCGACGCCGCCGCCGAGAACGCCGAGGACCTGCTGGCGGTCGCCCTCGACGGGGTCACCGACCCGCGCAACCTCGGCGCCGTGGTCCGCTCCGTCTCCGCCTTCGGCGGGCACGGCGTCGTCATCCCGGAGCGCCGGGCGGCGGGAATGACGGCGGGTGCGTGGAAGTCCTCGGCGGGCACGGCGGCGCGCACGCCGGTGGCGCGGGCGACGAACCTGACCCGGGCCCTGGAGGCGTACCAGAAGGCCGGCGTGATGGTCGTGGGTCTCGCCGCCGACGGCGAGGCCGAGCTGCCGGAGCTGGACCTGCTGGACGGCCCGGTGTGCCTCGTGGTCGGCAGCGAGGGCAAGGGCCTGTCGCGGCTGGTGGGGGAGACGTGCGACGTGCGGGTACGGATCCCGATGCCGGGCGGTGCGGAGTCCCTGAACGCGGGCGTCGCGGCCGGTGTCGTGCTCTACGAGGCGGCGCGCAGAAGGGCGTGAGCGCCATACGGGACGGCGTGCGGCGAATCCCGACGAGCCCCCGCGAAGGGTGTGTTTGACGGGCCTCCGACACAAAAGGGCCGTGTCAGGCAGTGTCCAATCACCGCGTCACTCGGTTAGTGGAGCGTGGACACCAGAACACCGCCCACCCCCGCGGGTGGCAGCGGCCAGGAACCCGAGGACACCGGCCGGCTGACGATGGTGCGGGTGCCGAGCGAGCCCACCCGGACCAACGTCGACAACCCGAGTGTGCGGGTGCAGCTCGGTCCCTCGTCCCACCGGACGCTCGCCGCGGCGGGGGCGCTGCTCCACGGCGGCGGCGGGCTCGCGCCGGCCCTCGCGGGCGCCGGAGCCGGAGCCGGTGCCGGTGCCGTGAGGGCGCGGCGGCGGGTGCCCGTGGTATGGACCGGCCGCGTCGACGACACCGCCGCCGGCCGACTGCTCCAGGCCGTCCCCCGGGGCGAGCCCGCCGGGCACCCGGCGGGCGGCGCCGACGCGGCGTCGACGCAGGTGCTGCCACGCTTCGACGACACCACCCGGGCGCTCCCGCCCCTCGACGACGCCACCCGCCGGCTGCCCCGCATCGACGGCTCCGGCGCGCCGCCCGGGGCCGCCGCGGACGCCACGCAGGTGCTCCCGCGCATCCCGGCGCCCGCCGGTCCCCACCCGGGCGGGCCCGGGGCGTACGGGGCGTACGACGGCGGCCAGGGCGCCTACGGCGGGACGTACGACCCGCACGCGGAACCGGAGGAGGCCGGTCCCGGCGGTGACCGGGACGACGGCCGCCCCCTGCAGCGCCACGGGGCCGACCCCGTACGGCATGCCTACTACCCCGGGCGCCGGATGAACCTCGGCGTCGTCCTGCTCCCCCTGCGCCTCGTCCTCGGCCTCGTCTCCCTCTATGGCGGCATGGGCAAGCTCGGCGACCCGCTGTTCTTCGACGGCGGCGAGCACGGCTCGATGCGGAGCTGGCTGGAGCGGATGGACCCCTGGTTCATCGCCGAGCCGCTGCACGGCTTCGGGCTCGCTCACCCCGTCGGCACCGGGCTGACGGTGGCGTTCTTGCAGATCATCGTCGGCGTGCTGACGATCTGCGGGCTGTGGCAGCGGCTCGCCGCCGGTATCGGCATGCTGCTTGCGCTCGGTCTGCTGGTGACGGTGGCGTGGCAGACGTCCTCGGCCTACGACACGGCGGACGCCCTGTTCCTCGCCGCCTGGTCCCCCCTCGTGATCGCCGGCGCCCCCGTCTACTCCCTCGACGCCCGGCTCGCCGGCGAGGCGTGGCGGACGCTGGGGCCGCGCTCGGAGCTGTGGGAGCTTCGCCGGCGGGTGCTGCGCCGCGGGACGGTGCTGGCCACGGTGATCGTGGGTCTGGCGCTGCTGGTCGGGTCGATGCTGGGGGCGGCGGTGCGGTCGTCGAGCACGGTACGGGTGCCGGGCCCCGACGAGCCGCCCGTCAATCACCTGCCGGGTACCCCGCTGCCCGGCACCCCCGGCGGCAAGGCCCGGGGCGGCGACGCGGGCTCGGCGACCCCGTCGCGGGACGGCTCCGCGGAGCCGGGCGGCGCGGCGTCCACCCCCGGCGCGGGGGCCGGGGCGGGTACGGAGGAGGCGGGTCCGGCCGCGGAGCCGGGCAGCGTCCCCCCGGCGCAGCGGCCGGCGGCGCCGCCGGTGTCGCAGCAGGCGCCGCCCCCGTCGGCCGAGAACCCGGCGCCGCCCTCCGACGCGCGGTCCGGCGCGGACCCGGGAGCGGGCACGGGTCCTGCGGAGTCGGGTGCCGGCGGTTCGGGGAGCACGGGGGGCGGCGGCTCGCCCCGCGGGGGCGGGGAGGAGGAATCGCCGGGGCTGGTCGGCGGGCTGCTGGGTTAGGCGTACGGCTGCGGGCCGGGCCCGTCCGCGTGGACACGTGCCACGGGGGCGGGGCCCGGTCCGTACCGTCTCCCGTCCCGAGTCCGTCCCGCTCCCGCGCGTGCGTCCTGCCCCGCTCCCGTCCTACCCCCGGCGCAGTTCCTTCGCCGCCTCGGTCAGATCCTTCGCCGTGTCGATGGCCCGCCAGTACGCCCCCTGCGGCAGCGGGAAGCCCGCCAGCCGCCGTTCCCGCGCCAGCCGCGGGAAGGTCGCACGCTCGTGGTCACCGCGGTCCGGCAGCAGGTCGCGGAAGGCGGCGGAGAAGACGTACACGCCCGCGTTGATGAGATACGGCGACGGCGGCGCCTCGATGAAGTCGATGACGTGCCCGAACTGGTCTGTCTCCACCGCGCCCCACGGCATGTGCGGCCGTGCCAGCGCCAGCGTCGCGTCCGCGCCCCGCTCCTGGTGGAAGGCCGCCATCGCGGGCAGCGAGAACCGGGTCCAGATGTCGCCGTTCGTCGCGTACCACGGCTCGTCCGGCCGCGGCAGCGACGCCGCCGCGAACTTCAGCCCGCCGCCCCGCCCGAGCGGCTCCTTCTCGACCACGCAGCTCACCTTCAGCGGCAGCTCCGTGGCGTCCAGCCACTCCTGGAGCACCTCGGCGAGGTGCCCGCAGGACACCACCGCGTCGGTGACGCCCTCGGCCGCCAGCCACTCCAGTTGGTGCCCGATGATGGGCACGCCGGTGCCGGGGATCTCGACCATCGGCTTGGGGCGGTCGTCCGTGTACGGACGAAGCCGTGACCCCTGCCCCCCGGCAAGGACCACGGCTTGCGTGGGTAGTGCTGCGGCTGCGGTCATACCCCGCACCCTAACCGGCCGGTAGCAACGGTCCGCGGGCGCGGGGTCCTCGGCTCCGGCCGGTACCGGACGGTCTCCTACTGGGCCGTGACGACCCCGGACGCGAACGCGGTGTCGCACACCGGGCGCGAGAACGACTGCGCGCGGCTGACCCCGTACTTGGCCACCGCCGCCTCGCCCAGCGCGCGGGCGATGCCGGCGCAGTGCCGCGCGAGCGACGGCCGGGCGTGCACCTCGCGCTGCAACTGCGTGAGCGCGGAGCCCGGATCCTTCTCCTGCAACTCGGCGATGAGCCGGTCCCGCAGCACCTCCTGCGGGGCGCGGGCGGACCTGGCCGCGGCACTCTCCGCGGAGGCGCTGAGCATCCGGGAATCGGTCGAGGGAGACGCCCAGGGGACGGTCGCGACCGCGAGCGTACCCGAGAGAACGAGTACGACGGGAAGGACGAATGCGATGGTTCTGCCGATACGGCGTGCTGCCTGTTTCACGAGGGCGATGGTAGCGGCCGGTAGTTGCTCGATGGCCGTGCGTCACTCTTATGAGCGCGGTTGGCCGGGACATTCGAATTCCGGGTTGACGCGGAGGTCGAACGGAGTGGCGGACTTTCCGACGCACTTGCCGATGGGCGGCTCCCCTTCGTACGGCGTAGGCGCGGATGCGTACGGCCGGAAGCGCGCACGGGAAAGCGCAACGGCGCCGCACCCCCGCGAGGGCTGCGGCGCCGTTCCGTGGGAACTGCCCGGCTGTGTCGCTCAGTCCGTCAGTCGCTGAGCCGCGCGCCGGTGGAGGTGGAGAACACGTGCGTCTCGCCGGAGCGCGGGACGATGTGCAGCGTGGCGCCCTTGTCCGGCACGGCGCGGCCGGAGACGCGGACGACCAGGTCCTTGTCCTCGCCGCCGACGTTCGCGGAGCCGTAGACGTAGGCGTCGGCGCCCAGTTCCTCGACGACGTTGACCGTGACGGGCAGACCGGCCGGAGCGCCGCCCTCCTCCTTCGACAGGCTCTTGGCGTCCGCGGGCGCGTCGCCGTTGGCCACGTCGAAGTGCTCGGGCCGGACGCCGACGGTGACCGTGCGGTCGCCCTTGTCGGACGCGGCGGCCAGGGCCTCGCGGCTGACGGGCACGACGCTGTTGCCGAACTTGACGCCGCCGTCGGTGATCGGCACCTCGACCAGGTTCATCGCCGGGGAGCCGATGAAGCCCGCGACGAAGAGGTTCGCCGGCTTGTCGTACATCTCGCGCGGCGTGGCGACCTGCTGCAGCAGGCCGTCCTTGAGCACGGCGACCCGGTCGCCCATGGTCATGGCCTCGACCTGGTCGTGGGTGACGTACACGGTGGTGACGCCGAGGCGGCGCTGCAGGCCGGCGATCTGCGTACGGGTCTGGACGCGGAGCTTGGCGTCGAGGTTCGACAGCGGCTCGTCCATGAGGAACACCTGCGGCTCGCGGACGATCGCGCGGCCCATCGCGACACGCTGCCGCTGACCGCCGGAGAGGGCCTTCGGCTTGCGGCCGAGGTACTCGGTGAGGTCGAGGATCTTCGCGGCGTCCTCGACCTTCTGCCGGATCTCGGTCTTCGGCACGCCGGCGATCTTGAGCGCGAAGCCCATGTTGTCGGCGACGGTCATGTGCGGGTAGAGCGCGTAGTTCTGGAACACCATGGCGATGTCCCGGTCCTTCGGGGGCAGGTGCGTGACGTCGCGGTCGCCGATGTGGATGGTGCCGGAGTTCACGTCCTCCAGACCCGCGAGCATGCGCAGGGAGGTCGACTTGCCACAGCCGGACGGGCCGACCAGAACGAGGAACTCGCCGTCCTCGATGGCGATCTCCAGCTCGCTGACCGCGGGCTTCTCGGAGCCCGGGTAGATCCGGGTGGCCTTGTCGAACGAAACGGTTGCCATGGTGTTTCCCTTCACCGGCAGGAACGTGCCGGACGATCCGAGTAAAGGATGTGGTGTAGTCCACTGAGTGAACCCTGGCGCTGACCGTACCTGCCGGTCAGGCCCCTTGTCACCACCTCGAAGGTCCCGAAAACACATCACCGCGCCGCCCCGCACCCCGGTTACACTGACGGGCGCGCCTCCTTAGCTCAGCTGGTCAGAGCAACGCTCTTGTAAAGCGTAGGTCGTCGGTTCGAATCCGACAGGGGGCTCCGACTGCCCCAGCCCAGACGTGCTCTGAGCTGGGGTTTTCCGCTATCGGATGCGTCGGCGGCGCCGTGCCCGGGCGGCGCGTGTGTCCCTGGTCTCAGTCCTGGTCTCAGAGGTGGCCCCGGGGCGGGGCATGAAGGTGTCTCCCACGCGGCGCATGGCGTCCTTCGAGAGGTGGGACCGTCCCTTGACGTACCGCCGTGTCTGGCTGATCTGGGTGTGCCGGAGGATCTCCATGATGGTGGGCATGTCCACCCCCAGCTCGTTCAGGATCGTGCCGGCGGTGTGGCGGCTGCCGTCGTAGAGGCGCCGGTCATCGATGCCCGCTTCGGCGAGCAGCTCCTTGAATTCCTCCCAGTCGGCCCGCGGGTCCAGCGGACGCCCGTCCGGCCGTGCGAACACCACCTCGTGCTCTTGCCACAGCTCGCCCGCGGCGGCGCGCGATGCCTCCTGCTGTGTCTTGTGCTCACGCAGGTGGGGGATGAACGGCGGCGGGATGGGGACAGGGTTCGTGCTCTTCTTCGTCTTGGGCCGGGTGAAGGCGAGTCCGCCGCCCTTTCGCTCCGGGCACGTGCTGGCGTGCCGGATACAGCCCTTCGGGCACGGCTTAGGACAACCACGCGTGTACGACTTGTGCCGGGTGCAGTCCTCTGCGCAGGGCTCGAAGCGGTGGAGCCGTGCGCCGCAGGCGTGCGGGTCCTTGCAGCCGTGTCGCCAGTTCAGGCGCTGTAGCTGCCACTGCGGGTGGATCAGCTCGTTGTCGAGGTCGACGTAGGGCCAGCGGAGCCCAAGCGTCTCGCCCTGCCGGAAGCCCATCCCGACCCCGACGACCCACCGCATGAACGTGGGCCGCTTCGCCGCAGCTTCGAGGAACGCCTTGGCCTCCTTCTGGGTGAAGGGGTTCGCCTCGGTCTCCTCCTGGGTGGGCGGATCAACGAGCGTGGCGACGTTCTCGGCGATGATGCGGCGGCGGTGGGCGATCTTCAGCGCTCGGGACAGGATGCGGTGCACCTTGAGCACGTGCGAGGGGGCGTGCCCGTCGGCGAGCATCGCGGCGTACATGGTCTCCAGATGTTCCGGTGCCAGCTTGTCGAGCCGGTGCTTGCCGACGCCGGGAACGATGTCGTTGCGGGTCTTGGACCAGTAGTCATCCAGAGAGCGGGGCCGGAGTTTCAGGCTCGCGATGGTGGTGAGGTAGGTCGTCATCCACTGCTCCACGGTGGGCACCCGGCCCGCCTTGGGCGCCCGGCCGTCGTCCCGGAGCTTCTCCAGGGCCCTGACCTTGCGGCGTACCTCCGTCTCGGTACGGGCGCGGCGGTGCCGGCGGTCGGGGCTGCCGTCAGCCTTGACACCCATGGTGACGCGACCGTGCCACCATCCGTCGCTGCCGAAGTAGACGGATGACTCCATGTTGGGCTTGCGTGGGCTCATGCACTTCCTCCATGCAGAAAGGCGGCCCCGGACCGAAGTCCGGAGCCGCCTCGTTCGGCGCGGTTGTTCAGGCGGCGGGGGAGAGGCCCGCCACGTAGCTCTCCAGGTCGCTCCGGCGGATGCGGCGGCAGCGGCCCAGCTTGATGTACTTCACGGCGCCTGCCGCCATCAGCTCGTAGAGCGTCGAGCGGCCGATGGCGAGCACGCCGGCGGCTTCCTTCGGGGTGTAGAGGAGCCGGTCAGCAGGAGGGGCGGTGGTGCTCATGCGGTGCAGCCTCCTCGGGTGAGATGTCGGCTACCTTCTCTGGGCTCCGCTACATCCGCTACACCGCTACATTGCAGGTCAGCGGCATGATTTTTGTAGCGGATAGGTAGCGTGTAGCGGCTACGCCCGCTACGGGTGCGTAGCGGTGTAGCCGCTACATCGGGGTTTGCCGCTACAGATTCACCGGCTGTGAGCTGGGCTGTAGCGGCGTAGCGGATGTAGCGGATGCCTGGGGTGGGGGGCAGTAGCGGGCCCAGGCGTCTTCGAGGTCTTCGGCGTGGAAGCCCTTGAGGACTCCGCCGGCGGTGCGGATGTTGCGGGACCGGATGGGCTCGTTGTCGGCGGTCATGTAGTCGGCGAGCATCCGGGCCAGGCGCCGGTTGTCGAGCGGCTTGCCACCGAGGTCGGCCCACGGGGCGTCGTCGAGGGCGTTGAGCCGGTCCAGGATGGCGATGGTGGGCAGGCGGTCGATACCGATGAGCACGTGGTCACGCAGGTCGGTGAGCAGCCGGATGCCGAGGCTGTGTTTGTCGGTGTGCTGGGATGCCTTGACCAGGGTGGCGCACGCGGCGCGGGCGCGGTCGGGCCAGTGGCCGCCTAGGGCGTCGGCGATGGCCAGCAGCGGCTCCCACACGTCGGCGGGCCGGTCGGTGACTCCCTCGGGCATCTCGGGCCACCGGTCCATCACGAACCCGCGGGCGCCTTCCGCCCACGTGCTCAGCCGGTCCCTGAGCTTGTGCCCCTCGCCCTCGTGCATCCGGGCACGGAACGGTTCCACCCGTTCGGCGCGGGCGCGGCGGCGCATGCGGATGACGACGGAGCGGGTCAGGATCGTGTCCGGCAGGGAGCCGAGTCCGGCGACCGCGACCGCGCAGTAGGACGGGAAGGCTTGGACGGTCTGGTTGCCGCCGTCGCCGATGCACCGGTAGGTGACCCCGGTACGGCGGTGGCCTGCGTTGAGGAACCCTCGTAGTTCCTCGTTGTCCCCGGCCTTGGGCCCGAAGATGGTGTCAATCTCATCGAAGAGGATCGTGGGCCTGCCGTCCGGGCCGGACACCGCGCGGAACAGCGCGGCAGCGGAGGCGTTGACGGCGGTCATCGGGTGCGGCACCAGCGTCTCTACGATCTCCAGTGCCCGGGACTTCCCCGACCCGGGTTCCGGGGAGAGGAAGGCGAGTCGGGGGGTGGAGTCGAAGCAGTCGAGCAGGTGCGCGTGTGCGTCCCAGAGCGCGACGGCGACGTAGGCGGCTTCGGTGGGGAAGACGTTGAAGCGGCGGTGGAAGGCTTCCACCTCGTCCAACAGCGCCGCCCCGTTGAGGGTGGGGGTCATGCGGCGGACCTTCCTTCGGAGTTGCGCAGCGGGCAGGTGTCGCGGTGGGCCGTGTGTGCGTCGATGAGCGCCAGTACGCGCGGGCGGCCGATGGCGCGTTGGTCCCAGCCGCACAGGCACACCGACCGGGCCGAAGGCACGGCGCGGGCCGGTGCGGACACGTGCAGCCACGCGACCACGTAACGGCCGCCCCCGGCCGCGTTGTCGGCACGCGATGGGCGCGGGGGAAGGGCTGAAGGGACGCCCTGACGGGCGACTCCCTGTCGGGCGCCTGCGTCCGTGGCCGGTGCGGTGATGCCCGCGGGCTCAGTGCCGGGGGCGGTGCGGTTGAGGCTCTTCAGGGGGGAGGATCGGGCCCGGTTCATGCCGCCCTGCCCTGTGGGTTGTGGGCGATGGACCAGTCGAGTCCCGAGCGGATGGTGGAGGCGCACTGCCGCGCCGGCAGACCGGCCGCCTCCCCGCTCCCCTGAAGAGCCTCCTCAACTTCCGCCCGGCTGAGGTCGCCAGACGCGATGAGCCGCCCCAGGGCCCGCGCGGCACGCAACAGCGTCGCGTCCCGCTGCCCCTCGGGGGCGTTGCGGACGTTGGTGCTCTCGCCTTGCAGCGCGGCTGACGCGTACGCAGACGCGTTCCCAGAACGCGGAGTGGCCACGGATCCGGTCGGACGCGCGCAGGGCGTCAGAGCGGCGCTGAGCCACGCGGGCAGCGGCGCGGGCGGCGCCGGGTCGGTGACGGTGTAGGCGCGGCCGTCGATGGTGCTGCCCACGGCGACGACGTAGCCGCCCCACGCGCGGGTGTCGACGTGCGGTGCGAGGGTGCCCGCGGTGTTGCCCAGCCGGACGCCGGGCGGTGCGGTGAAGTACCGGTGTTCACCGCCGCTTGCGGTCCGCAGCGTGAACGTGGCGGGTACCGGCTGGCCGGTGCGCTCGCAGAGCGCCTTGAAGGTCGCCGCGCCGCCAGGCGCGTCCTGCTTGCCCTTGGCCACGTCCAGGTCGATGACGACCAGCCCGGCCGGCCCGGTCGCAACCCCGATGTTGAACGCGCCCGCGGACCACGCAGCGCGGATACGGTCCGGGTCGGTGGTGGCGCGCTGCTCCCACTTGCGGTGCCCGTCCGTGCAGGCTCCGGTGCCGGGGCACCGGGCTGCGCTGTGCAGCGCGGGCCGCTTGGCGTTGGGGCGCAGCGGGAACACCGGCCAGCCGCGTCCTGCGGCGTCCAGGGCGGCGCGCATCAGGTCCTCGTTCATGCTGCCCTCCGATCAGTGAGGACGGTCTGCCGGTGGGTGGGGATTGCGGTGAGGACGCGGGTGCGCCAGTTCAGGGCGTAGGGCAGGCAGTTGGCGCAGTTCTTGTGCGTGTGGCCGGGCATGGGCGGCCGGCGGCGGGCGTGGTAGCTCCACGCCGCAGAGTCCGCGGAAGCGAGCAGGTGGCCGACCTTGGCCAGCCCGAGGGTTTTGAAGCCGAAGCCGTGCAGCTTGAGCCCGTGCGCAGCCATAGCCGTGACGATCGCGGCACCTTCGCGCGTGGACTGCAACCGGCACACCGACCCCAGCCCCACCACCGGCTCACGCCGCAGGTCCACTCCGGCCCGGTCGTAAAGG
Organism: Streptomyces sp. CNQ329; assembly: GCF_000482585.1. NCBI lineage: Bacteria > Bacillati > Actinomycetota > Actinomycetes > Kitasatosporales > Streptomycetaceae > Streptomyces > Streptomyces sp. CNQ329. The sequence continues at coordinate 75,173 of NZ_AXVU01000020.1, forward strand.
CTCAAGCAGTGCTCGTAGTCCGCAACCCGCCGCCCCTGCACCACGGGGATGATCCGCAAGTCGGGGGCGAGAGAACGCAGTTCCAGGAAGTTCGCCACGGTGCGGCGCAGGTGCTCAGCGACGCTCAGGTGGGTGCCGACGAAGTGCTGTCCGCCGAAGGTGCCCCCGTGGATGATGGCGTCCTCACACATCCAGTCCTGCGGCGCGGCCCAGTCGTACGGGCCCACGTGCTCGAAGATCCGCCGGAGATCGGTCACGTACTGCCGGGGCGTGCGAGTCCAGGCGCCCCGGGCCTTCAGCTCCATGAAGCCGCCGGAGTCGACGGCGTACGGGCCGGTCGCGGCGGGGAGCTCCCGCGCGCCGGCAAAGTGCTCCGACTTGAGGAACAGCGGCTTGTCGGTCAGCTTGACCCAGTGCCGCTTGTGGGTGGTCAGGTAGAAGCGCAAGGCGGGGCCTCCTCAGCCGTTGATGGTGTTGCGCTTGAACGTGGCCTTGCGGATGTGGGCCGTGCGGTGGTTCTGCACGACGGGCCCCGCGTAGTGGTGGTGGTGCTCCTCGGGGGTCGCTTCCTTCGCGGCCTTCCCGAGCGCCTTCACCAGCCCTTTCAGGGACAGCAGCGCGACGGGCGGTGTGGCGCAGAGGAGAGCGACGACCGCCGGGTCGGCGTAGCCGGACGCGACCAGCACGAGGGAGACGGCGCCGCCGACACCGAGGGAGCACACGCCCCCGGCGAGCATCAGCCCGGAGGCGTCGGTGGCGGCCTGGCTCATCGGCGGCCGTCCGGGCTGTGCGACCGGCGGTGTGGGGCCGACCTTCGGCAGGGGGCTGTCGTCGCGGTAGTGCGTGGGCCGTGCGGCGATCGCGTCCTCAACGGCGGCGATCAGGTCGTCGGCTTCGGGGCGCCGGGGGCCCACCTTGGGGCGCGGCTCAAACGGCGGGGCGGACATGGCGCTGCCTCCTGTTAGTTGCCGATGTCGCGGGCGGCGTCGGCGAAGGCGGAAACGAGGTTGTTGACGGTGGGTGCGGCGTCGGTGCCGGCGAGGTAGAAGCCGAACAGGGCGACGGCGACGGCCGCGCCTGCGCCGACGGCGCGGAAGCGCAGTAGGAGCACGACGAGGACGGCGAGGAGCAGAACGAGCGGGATGGTGAGCGTCACGGATCCTCCGGGCGGGGTTAGCGGGTGCCGGCGCGGTAGGTGCGCGCGGCGCGGTTGTAGATCCAGCGGCCGACGCGGATGCGTTTGCCGGTGGCGTCGCAGCGGCGGCAGTCACGGCCGCGCTTGAGCCGCCCCTTGCGGTCGGCCTTGAGCTTGTGGCCGATGCCGGAGCACTTGCGGCAGTTGCCGAACGGGCTCAGCCAGCACTTACCGCAGTAACAGAGAGCGACGAACGCCAGGCAGGTGAAAGCGAGCAGAGGAAGGCTCATCAGGTGCCTCTCAGGCAGGATTTGAAGGTTTCCGCAGGTGAGTCGCTGTTCGCTAGCTTCCTGATCAGGGGCGGTTTTGGTTGCTAGCGGGGTCGCTTGCGCAAGCGACGGGCGATGCTTGCGCAAGCGACCCTGGTGACCTATCCGGCGTCCCGATTCTTGTTGCGTTCCGTAATCGCGGCGGTGAGGTCGTCGCGCTTGATGCCGCGCTTGTTGACCGTCTTGCCGTCGATGCGGCGGCTGATCTGCTCGGTGGCCACGCCGAACGGCTTGAGGGCGGTGGTGAGCGCTTCGGCCTTGGGCTTGGCGTCCAGTTCGGCCCACGGCCCGTAGGTCTCGGGGCGCAGGTCGGCCAGGCGGTCGACCAGCGTTTCGGACCACACCTTGGCCTCGCCCTTGCCGAGCACGGCCGCCACGTCGTCCAGGACCGTGGCGGATACCTCCGGTGCGGGTGCCTCGCCGGCCGCGTCGCCGGTCAGGGTGCCCTCGGCTTCCCGCAGCGCGGCGGCGCGGGTCAGGATGCGTTCGGCGTCGCGGCCGTCGGCGAGGTAGGTGCGCACGATCCCGGAGTCGTCGGACATGCCCTTGAGCAGGCCCACGCCCTTGTGGGACTTCAGCAGCTTGGACGCATCCAGACCTTCGGAGTACGAGCCCGCGCCGAGGATGGTGTCCGAGACCTGGTAGGCGCCGACCCGCAGCGCGAACCGGGCCTGGTGCTGGTCGCGCAGCTCCGAAGGGCACGCCTTGTCGTCCGGCTTCTGCGTGGACGTCATCACCGACACCCCCACCGCGGGGGCGACCCGGGCGAGGTAGACCAGGAGCGACAGGATCTCCTTGCCGTGCTCGGGGTGCTGTAGGTACTCCTGCACCTCATCGATCACGAACAGGGTCAGGGGCATGTTCAGCTTCTTGTCCCGGCTGATCTCCGGGGTCAGCTTGCCCTCCGGGCAGATGTGCAGCGGCAGCTCAGAGAGCCGGTGGTAGCGGTCCTCGACGTCCGCCTTCAGCTCCCGCAAGGAGGTCAGCAGGTGCACCACCGGGTCGAACCCGTCCTTGGGGACGATGCCGAACGCGATGCGGTGGGCGACCTTGGTGAACTTGCGCCAGTCCGGCGATGCCTTGCCGTCGAACACGTACAGCCGCACGTACGGGTCCAGCGCGGCGGCCAGCGCGATCGTGCGGGCGGAGAACGTCTTGCCCTGCCGGGGCACCGCTCCTACCAGCAGCGACAGCCACAGCATGGTCGCCATGACCGGGTTACCGCGCTCGTCCACACCCCACGGGAACGGCTTCCAGAAGTCCACCCGCGTCGCCCCCAGCAGCGGCGACTTGCCCGACGGCACGGCCAGCGGGTCACGGTCGGCGATCCAGTACGCCACCCTGCGCTCACTCGACTCGTCCTTGTCGAGGAAGAGCTGAGTGGCGGCGATGTCCATGCCCGACGCGAGCTTGGTGTGGGCGTTGAGCGCGTCCTTGAAGGACTTGCCGTAGGGCAGATCCACAATCACGCGCCAGCCGTCGCCGTCCCGGCCGATCGGCCGCGGGAACGCGATCGTCTGGTCTTTGCTGGTCAGCCCGGCAACCTCGTGCGCCCGGATGACGATGTCCGAGGACAGCTTGCGCTTGCGGAACGTCACCTTGGCCCTGTCGATCAGCGGCCGGTCCGCCGGCGCCCCCGCCACCCCGAGCGTGGTCGTCAGGGCGGCGATGGATAGCAGCAACAGCCACGACGGCGCCATGACGTACACGGTCAACGCAGCGGCCAGGCCGATGAAACCGGCGAGCGTCGCCACGATCCCCCGCAGCCTTACGCGGTCGTTGCGCTGCCGCGACAGCTTCAGGTACTCCGCTGCGTCCTCATCGGCCACGGCCGCCAGCCGCAGCGACTTGCCCTCAGCGTCGAACACCCACCGGCCGACCCCGGCCGACCAACGCCACGCACCGCGCGGCGCGTAGGCGCAGATCTTCGGCGTGTAGACCAGCGGGAGGCGGATCGCGTGATAGCCGACCACAGCCGAGTAGTGCCGCACCGCCCACTTGCGGACGGCCGTGCGCTGGTCGGGGAGCTTCACCCAGTCCGGCAGCACCGGCAACCGGGCCTTGTCCTTGGCCTGCATCCATTCCGCGACCGACGGCGGGTAGACCTCCCGCGGCGGGTCGACCGGCTCCCCGTCGCTCAGCCCTTCGGCCTCCGGGTCGTCGGTGTCGGGCAGTTCGGCCTCCCACTCCCCGGGCTTGGCCACACCTTCACTCGGGGCGGCCGGCGCGGCGGGATCGGTCGGCTTCTTCAGGGGAAACGGCACGATGTCGGCCGTCGGCTGCTCGGTGCCCTCCGGACCGTCCGGGGGCGGGAAGGCGATGGTTTCCGTCACGATGTAGCTACTCCTTCGGGAGTCGACGGGTCCGGCCGGCGTGCTGTGGAAGGTCGACCGGCCGGACCCTGCTTGCGAGGGTGGTTCAGGCAGCGCGCTGTTCCTCGGGATAAGCGCAGGTCACGCACATGCCGAGAGAGCGGGGGATGCAGTACCCGGCGTCCTTCCCGCATTGCGGGCAGGTGCGGCGGGCGCGCATCGCCAAAGCGAGCGCGGCCCACTTGCGGGAGGTCATCGGCCGTACCGGCTTGGCCAGGTCGCAGCGGTACAGGTACGCCACCCGCACCCCACCGCGCCGGCAGTTGGCGCGCATGACCTGCGCGGCGATGTCCTGCCCGCCCGGCCGCAGCCCACGGGCCCGGAGCTGACGACGGGTCGCCAGGCCATCCGGCGCGAAGCGCCACGGGTAGGTCGGGATGCCGTAGCGCACCCCCTGCGGGTCGTAGCACTTGCCGAACGCGGCGGACATCAGGACGCCACCGGTTCGTCACGGGCCTCGTGCAGGCGGGCACTGATCCAGCCGACGGACCACCCGGTGTGCTGCGCGATCTGCCGAACGGAATGCCCAGCAGCGGCTCCGGCCCGCACGGCCTCAAGCGCTTCGGCCTCGTTCATCTTCGCCACCACGGTGGTGTTCACCGGCTTGCGCCCGGCCACCCCGTGCGGCTTGGTGAGGCGTTCACGCCCGGCAGCCGGAGTGTGTTCACGGGCCTGCCGTTCACGGTGTTCACGCTGCTCGCGCTCCACCTGTTCACGGCGCTCACGCTCGGCCCGTTCACGTTCCTCACGAGCCAGTTCGAAGGCGCGCTGTTCGGCCCGCTCGCGCTCCTGGCGTTCCAGTTCCTCACGGCGCAGCCGTTCCTCGTGCTCGCGCTGCTCACGCCGCTCTGCGGCTTCCCGCTCCGCGCGCTGCTGCTCCAGCCGCTCGGCGTGCTCGCGCTGTTCACGCTCGCGGCGTTCAGCGTCGGCCTGACGCTGTTCACGCTCGCGCCGCGCAGCCTGTTCACGCTGCTCGCGCTCGTGGCGTTCACGCTCGCGCTGTTCACGCTGTTCACGCTCGATGCGTTCAAGCGCGTCGGTGATCGCGCGGCGGTAGGCGAGTCCGGCTTCGGCGGTGACGATGAGCAGCGTGGGTGCGACCGCGTGAACGGCCACCCCCACAGCATCGCCGTGCAAAGCGGAATGCCCGACGTTCAACGCCAGGGTCATGATCCCGGTCAGCCAGCGCAGGACCGCCGGCCACCTGCCCGCCGTCCCGCCCAGCCGTGCAACGGTGGAGTCCAGCCGCACCACGATCACCACGGCCGCGTCGACAACCAGCGGCAGAATCGGCGCGGTCCACTGCCAGCCCTCCGGGGCGACACCGCGAACCAGCGGCGTCACCGTGAGGACCGAGAACAGCATCGCGCCCAGCGTGATGCCCCACGTGCCCACCGACAGGGTGCGCTCAGCCGACCGGATCTGACCCGGACTCATCGTGGAGAAGTTCATGCCGCATCTCCTCGGGGTGCCGTGTGGGTGCCGTCGCGGCCGACACGGCGGCCGTTGCGTGTGGCGAGCGGGGGCGCGTCGGGGGCGGCGATGAGCCAGCCGCCGCCGTCGCGCTTGGTGATGTACATCGCCTCATCGGCCCGCCTCAGCGCGGCCGACAAGTCCAGCTCGGGGGCGTCGCCGGTCCAGCACGCGCCGATGGACGCGCCCACGGTCACCTCCCGCCCGCCGACGCGGGTCGGTACGGTGATCTCGTCGTGCAGGCCGCGCAGCAGCCACGGCAGGCCCATCTCGGTCGGCAGCGGCACGACGGCAGCGAACTCGTCGCCACCCAGCCGGGCGGGGACCGCGCCGGGCCGTCCGTCGAGCGCGTCGGTCAGGCTCGCGGCCACGCCGCGGATGACGTCATCGCCCGCGGCATGCCCGTAGCGGTCGTTGACGGTCTTGAAGTCGTCCAGGTCGATGACCAGCACCGCGCACAGCCCATGGCGCAGCAGACGGCCGGCGCGCCGCTCGAACGCATCCCGCGTCCACAGCCCGGTCAGCGGGTCGCGGCGGGCCAGCTCAAGGCGGCGGCGCAGCCACAGCGTGTGGGCCGTCCAGCCGGTCAGCGCCGGCACGGCCGCCGCAGCGGCGGGAAGGAACGCGCTCATGCGGCACCGCCCGTCGTGTCCGTAGTGCGGCGGTTGGCGAGCGCGCGGCGGGCGGTGAGCACCCGGCGGCGGGCCCGGCGCAAGCGCCGGGTGTCCAGCTCGCCCGGCACCCGGTCCAGGGTGGTGATCTGCGCGTCCAGCAACGCGATCTCCGCGTGGATGACGGGCATCTCGGCTTCGATCGCGTCCAACTCGGCCGGCGTCGGCTCACGGCCGGACGTGTCAGCGGTTCCGGACACTTCAGGTGCGGCAATACTGGTCATGGGTCGTGTGCCCTTCCTGTGGGACGGCCCGACAGCACCCCCCGAAGCGGCTACTTCGGGGGGTGCGCCGTAAGGGGTGGAAGCAGGTTCAGACGTGGACCCGGCGTGGCCGGTTGAACAGGTTGATCAGACCGCCGGTCACGGCGGTGACCGAGGTGACGGCCACGAAAAAGACCAGGGCCCAGTTGGCGCCCAGGTCGCGCACGTAGACGACGTTGGCGACGGCGGAGGCGATCCCGAGCAGGAAGAACAGCAGGGTGGCCACCGCGCGGCCGGTCGTCATCGGCTTGAAGCCGCGGGCGACCAACTCGATGTCCTGCGGTCGGACCGGCTGAAGCGTGGTGCCGTTCATCTGGACGTCGACCACGTTGCCGACGCGGTGACTGGCGATACCGGCCACCGTGCCCAGCGACCTGTCGCGACGGATACGGACGACGTCACCGATGGCGAGCAGCATGGGAGGTTCCCCCTCGAAGGTCGGTGTGGACACCGGGATTCCGGCTCCCCGCACCCCCGCCCGTACGCACGCCACCGGTGAGGCAGTGTGCGGACGGGCGGGAGAGGCAGCCGACCCGCCGCGCGTAGGCGACGGGACCAGGGATTTCAAGCAACGGCACTGGCGGATGCCAGTCCACGGGCTGTCAGGACTGGTCGGTCAGGTGCGCGGCGTCCTCCAAGGCGCCGCGTGCCTCCTGCTGCGCCCACGCGAGCTCCGCACCCGACATGGGCGGGTCCGCGCTGGCGATCGACGCGCTCACGGCCTCGCCGTACTGCTGCGCCTGTTCTGCGGCCGGGTCAGGCCCGTAGAGACTCATCAGTGCTGCCCCCCGGCCGCGGACTGCTGCGCCGCAAGCCGCTGCGCCGACTCCGCCGCGGCGGCGGCGGCGCGCTGCGCCTCCTCCAGCGCCCGCGCGGCCTCCTGCCGCGCAGCCTCCAACTCAGCAGCAGCGTTGCTACGCTCCATACGGATCACTCCCTGACTCGTAGGTGAGCTGATCAAGGCCCCGGGAGGTGCTGGAACACCTCTCGGGGCCGTCCGCCGGGACTGTCCCGACTCCCCACACCCCCGCCCGTACGCACACCCGGCGGGGGGCGTGCGGACGGGCGGGAGAGGCAGCCGGCCACCGCGTTCCGCGGCATGGATGCCGGGGCGGTGGTGCCAGGCGTTACTTGTTCTGGTCGTCGCTGGGGTGCAGCACGTCCAGAACCTCGTTGATGTTCTGGTGGTAGTTCTCGTACCTCGGGTCGCTGGTGTCCTCGACGCTCTGGCACAGCTCAGCGGTCCGGGTCAGGTAGTTGGGCATCCCGTCGACGCGGTGGTCACTCATCAGGGAATCTCCTCTTGTTGGTTCGGCCTGTTCTGGCCGACTGCCCGCAGCCCCGGCCGGTGGCCGGGGCCGCAGACGGCCCGTCAGATCTGAATGCCGTACAGCGCCTTGGCGCCGGCCTCGCGCAGCGCGGTGTGCGCCTGGCGGGCCCGCAGCCCGGCCGCGTCCCGCTCCTCGTCCGGCACATCGCCGATGGCCATCGCCGCGTTGACGGCTTCCTGCGCCGTCGCCAGCAGAGTGCGGTTGGTGGTGGTCATGTGCAGCGTGTCCATCGCGCTGGTCACCGCCGACCGAGCGGCGTAACGGGCCTGCCGCGCCTCGGTGGTGTCGGGCTGTCCGTCGCGGCGGGCCGCGACCTTGAGCCACTGGTGTTCGCGGTGGGTCACGATCGCTGCCAGCAGCGCGGGAACGGCGTCGGCGAGCGCCTGCCGGCGCCGCTCGGCCGCCGCGGTCCGCGCGTTCCGCGTCGCGGTGAAGTGCTGCATGAACCCGGCAACAACCGCACCGGCCAGCGTGCCCAGAACAGCAACAAGTGTCGTGATCATGAAGTCTTCTCCTTGGGGTTCCGGCTCCCCTCACCCCGCCCGTACGGCCAACGGCCGGACGGACGGAGGAGGCAACCGGCCGCAACCCGGCAGGGCTGCGGAGCAGTCGAAGAGCGCGCGGGCTTCACCCCGCGCCGGCCGCCTTATCGGAGGAGGCGACGAACCTCGTCACGCTGTGGAGTTCTCAAACAGCCTTCGCTTCCCTTGAGTCCGCTTCCGCGGGCCCGTCAGGGCGTTGCAGTACCTGTTTTACAGGTACTGCATAAGCTCGGTCAAGCGCACCGATCGAACTTCTTGGTGTTGTGCCGGGACTTCTTGGCGCACCATCAGAATCACCGCAGGTCAGGGGAGTTGGTCACCCCATGCGTGGACAGCTCTGGTAGATCTCGCTACCGTCAAGACGTCCCTAGAAGTCCCCTCGGGGGTGCAGATGTCCAACGAGCGTCTGAGGTCGACTCTCTTAGCGCAGAACATGACTGTTCAGCAGCTCGCAGAAGCGATCGAAGTGAACCCGAAGACGGTCGAGCGATGGATTACGCAGGGCAAGGTGCCGTACCGGCGCCATCAGTACGCCACCGCATCCGTGCTCAACGTTGACGTGACGACGCTGTGGGAAGACGACTCGCGTGCTGTCGACAGCGCAACCGACCTGTGCAAAGCAGAGATCCTGACGGCGTATCCGCATCGCCATGTCGTCCCGACCGATCTATGGCGGCAGATGTGCGAGCGCGCGGTGCGGCAGATCGACATCCTCGTCTATGCAGGTATCGGCCTGGCGGAAGATCCGCGCTTCCTGTCGGTGCTCAAGGCGAAGTCGCGGGAGGTCGCCATCCGTGTCCTGATGGGCGATCCCGAGTGTGAAGCGGTCATGCGCCGTGGTGTCGATGAAGGACACCGCATCATGGATGGCAAGATCCGAAACGCACTGGTCAACTATCGCCCGCTGTTCACCAGTCACCCCGAGATCGTCTTTCGGCTGCACGACACCGTGCTCTACAACTCGGTCTATCGGGCGGATGACGAGATGCTCGTCAACACACACGTGTACGGTATCGGTGCCTACCTGGCCCCAGTGCTTCACCTGCGGCGACTCCCCGGCGGGGGGCTTTTCGACACGTTCGCCAACAGCGTTCAGCAGACCTGGGAAGGCGCAAGGCCGGTGACCGAGCACGACATCACAGGAGCGTGAGGCATGGGACGCATCGACTACCTTCACGACCCCGACGCCCCGCCGGCAAACTCCGTGGTGCCCTCCGTCGTGGCGTTCGTCCAGAACGAAGCGGGACAGGTGCTCATGATCCAGCGGTCCGACAACGGCCGTTGGGCTCTGCCCGGCGGCGGGCACGACGTGGGCGAGTCGATCTCTGACACCGTGGTGCGCGAAGTCTGGGAAGAGACGGGCATCAAGGCCGAGGTTGTCGACATGTCCGGGATCTACACGGACCCCGGGCACCTGATGCAGTACGACGACGGCGAGGTGCGTCAGCAGTTCAGCATCTGCTTTCGCGCCCGTCCGGTCGGCGGCGAGGTGCGTACCAGCAACGAGACGACACAGGTCCGCTGGGTCGACCCGGCGGACCTGTCACAACTCGACATCCATCCCACGATGCGACTCCGGATCGAGCACGCGACGGATCGGACGCGGGTGGCCCCTTACATCGGCTGACGCTTCACGGCCGCTACCCGTTCGAGCACGCGCGACGTGCTCGCGAGGATCTCGGGCTCCGCTCGCCGGATGAACTTTCCGATCAAGCTCTCTGGCCCGTACCGTCCCGCGATCTCGTTCACCCGGTCGATGGGGTTCGTGGGCGTACCGTCCGGTGTGGTGTTCATGTCGCAGAAGCACAGGGCATCGTTCAGGTGCGGGAGCTCCCTAGGGAACTCGTCCAGCTCGTCGCGCAGGCCACGCGCGTCCGCCTCCAGCCACGCACAGGAGTGGTGCGCGACCAGGTTCACGATCCGCTCGTCGGCGTTGGCCACGTCCCGGAGGTAGCGGGCCCCGTCGAGCGGATGAAAGCCTGTCTTGGCGAGGTCGGGTGCGTATCCGATGTCGTGCAGGACGGCAGCCGCTTCCAGCAGCGGCGCATCCTCCCCGAGCACGGGTGCAATGACGCGTGCGCGTTGCGCCACGCCTTGCGAGTGCGCCCACCGACGCGGCAGCGGATCGGCGAGCAGTGACTCAGCGAGTGGATAGGCCCACGCGACCAGATCCGACAAGTTAACCCTCCTCGTGAACCGGTACGGCGCGGACGGTCCGCACCTTGCCCTGCCCCTCGCTCGCCAGCACGCCGGCGGCTTCTAGCTTGTCGAGCGCCTTGGTCACGGTGGGGCGTGAGACCCCGAACCGCCCGGCAAGCGCAGAGGCGCTAGGGAATGGTTGCCCCACTTCGAGACCATCAGCCGTGATGATGTCTGCGATGCGGTCGTCGAGCGGGCGACGGTCGACCCGCTCATCGGCCCGGACGACGCGCCACCGGCCACCCGGCACGGGTTCTGCCACGCCTTCCTCGCGGAGCACGTCGAACGCGCGGAGCACGACCCCGCGCGAGACCCTGCGACGCTGCATGAGGTCTGCGACCGTCGGCAGCCTCGTCATCTCCGGGTCGTCCGCAATCTGCGCCCTCACCTCTGCCGCGATTTCCAGGAAAGTCCCCCGGGGGCTTGCCTGCGCCACTCGTTTTCCCTTCTGCTCGCCCGAGTCAAGCTTTAAGAGTCAAGAGTGGCACGTCGCAGTGTCAACGCGGGGGCAGCAGGGAGACCCGTCCCGTGAGGTCAGCGGGGTCTCAGTCGTGGTCTCAATCGCCCCTCGTTCCGCGACTGTTCGCCACCGTCCATCGGAGTCCGGTATCGGCTCTGAGCTGGTGCGAGACCTGCGGCGCGGACGCCCGTGGACACGCCTGGACCAAGATCGGACAACTTGTAAAGCGTAGGTCGTCGGTTCGAATCCGACAGGGGGCTCCACCGCCCCCCTTCCGGGCTCCTCTTTCGTCCCTGACCTGCGGCATCTCTGCGCGTACGGGAACGGTCGGCGCCGCCGTCATACGGAGGCGGCCGCCGGCGCCGGCGTGCGACTCTCAGGTACGCCGATGAGTTCCGGCGCGCCCGCCGGTCTGCCTCGGTGGAACGTCCGAACCATCCAGTCCGCGGCCTCCGGCTGCGAGGTGACTGTGATCAGGAACCCCAGCGAGGAGCTGACATGCGAGCTGCGAGAGCGAAACGATCTGCCGCCCCGGAGGCGGAGGGACGGACGCCGACCGTGGTGCGGCTGCTGGTTCTGGCGACGTTCGTGGTGATCCTCAACGAGACCATCATGATCAACGCCATCCCGCGGCTGATGGAGTCGATGGACGTCACCGAGCAGTCGGCGCAGTGGGTGTCCACCGCGTTCATGCTCACCATGGCCGCGGTGATCCCCGTCACCGGCTGGTTCCTGCAGCGGGTCACCACCCGCAGGGCGTACACGGTCGCCATGAGCACGTTCCTCACCGGCACGGTGATCTCGGCCGTGGCGCCGACGTTCGCGGTGCTGCTGGCGGGCCGGATCGTGCAGGCCGCGGGGACGGCGGTGATGATGCCGCTGCTGATGACCACGCTGATGGCGGTGGTGCCCGCGGAGCATCTCGGCAAGGTGATGGGCCACGTCACCCTGGCGATGTCGACGGCGCCGGCGCTGGGGCCCACGGTGTCCGGGGTGATTCTGCAGGCCGGCTCGTGGCGGCTGCTGTTCCTGGCGGTGCTGCCGATCGCCGGGCTGGTGACGGTCTTCGGGCTGCGCCGGCTGGAGGACGTCGGTGAGCCGAAGGCCGACTCCATCGACTGGGTCAGCGTCGGCGTGGCGGCGCTCGGCTTCGGCGGTCTGGTGTACGGGCTGAGCCTGATCGGCGAGAGCGACCGCAGGAGCGCCGGCATCGGCATCGCCGCCGCCGGTGTCGCCGCGATCGGCCTCTTCGCCTTCCGCCAGCTCCGGCTGCAGCGGACGGGAACCCCGCTGATGGACCTGCGGACCCTGCGCTACGGGGCGTTCACCCGGTCGCTGGCCGTGATGTCCGTGGGCTTCCTGGCGATGATGGGCTCGATGATCCTGCTGCCGCTGTACCTGCAGAACATACGCGGCCTCAGCCCGCTGGAGACGGGGCTGCTGGTGATGCCGGGCGGCCTGGCGATGGGCATGCTGGGCCCGACGGTCGGCAAGGCGTTCGACAGGTTCGGCAGCCGCCGGCTGGTGGTGCCGGGTTCGGCCGCCATCGCGTTCGGCCTCCTGGGCTACACGCAGATCTCGACCACGACGCCGTACTGGCAGATCCTGGTCCTGCACGTGGCGCTGATGCTCGGCCTGGCGGCGACGTTCACCCCGGTCTTCACCCTCGGCATGGGTGCGCTGCCCTCGCACCTGTACTCCTACGGCAGCTCCATCCTCGGCACGTTGCAGCAGGTCGCGGCGGCGTTCGGGACGGCGCTGGTGGTGACGGTGATGTCGTCGCGCACGACGAGCCTGATGGCGGACGGCACGGACCCCGTCCCGGCCCAGGTCGGCGGCATGAAACTCGCCTTCGGCGTGGCGGCGGTGCTGGCGGTGGCCATGATCGCGCTGGCGGCCACGCTGCCCCGCCGGGTTGAGACCCCGCCCGAGGACGACCCGGCCCCCGCCGCCGAGCCGTCCGCGGCCCCCGCCCCGGACGAGCGGGTGCCCGCCTGACGAGCCCTCCGGCACCGGCGCCGGCCGCTCGCACCGCTGCGCCGGCCGGCGCAGCGGTGCGAGACGGGGCGAGGACGGGGCGCGGATGCTCCGCCCGGACGGACCGGGGCTTGTCCCCCTACGGGCTCCTCGGACCGGGAACCCCGCGCGGCGGGCGGGCGTCACCTTTCCTGCGGGGCCGTGGCGTACCGGTGGAGGGGTGGTCCGGGTGGATCCGGTTTCTGTGGGGCTGTTGGTGGCGCTGGCCGGCGGTGCCGGGGGCGAGATCGGGCGGGAAGCCTGGGCGGGGCTGGTGCGGCTGGTGCGCTTGCCGTTCCGGCGGGACGGCGGTGACGACGGCTCCGCGGGCGGCTCCGGGGAGGCGGAGCTGGCGCGGCTGGCCGAGGAGCCGGGTGACGAGTCGCGGGCGCAGGCGCTGAGCACGGCGCTGGCCGTACGGGCCGCGCTGGACGCGGAGTTCCGGGCCGGGCTGCGCACCTGGCAGGAGGAACTGCCGCCGCTGCCGCGCGACGGAGCGGACTCGGTGACCAACATCGTCAGCGGCCAGGTCCACGGCCCCGTCGTCCAGGGCCGCGACTTCCACGCCGACAGCTTCCATATCCACACGGGCCCTGTGCCGCCCGACGAAGGGCCTCCTCGGCGGTAGCCGCGGCCGTCGGCCCCGTTCCGTCCCGCCCGGACGGAAACCCGGTGCGGCGCACGCGGTGGGACACGCCGCGATCTCGCGGAGCGGGTCGGCGCGGGCCGGGCGTCCTACGATCGCAAGTGCCCCCTTCCTGGGTGGTGGCCGGCAGGGTCCCCGAGTGTTCCCATGGTCCGTGGGAGTGCCCGGGCTACGGCCCGGCCCTGCAGGCGCTCAGCACTCCCGCGGGGCCGCGGGAGTGTCTGAGCAGGGCACATCCCGGCCGGCGGGCTTCGGCGGGCCGTTCGTCGACGGCCGGGCCCCCGCCCCGGCACCGGGAGCGGCGGACGGTCCTCCGCTGCGGAGGGGGTTTTTGGATCGTCGTGTTGGTGCGCTTCCAGGTCTCCGCCGGGTCGTGCCCGACCCGGCGGAGCGCGGCGGAATCCGAGGGTGTCGGCCGGGTTGGTGCCCGGCCGCCTCGTTGCCTGCGTGATCAACGATCATGAGGCGTGTGCTGGTGGTCCCCTGGTCCACCGTGCCGACGCGTCCGGGCATCGCTGTCGCCCTCTCCCGGCGGCCGGGGCGCGGAGTGGGCGCCGTCCCCCCGGGCGGGTGCCGCCGATGCCGGACGGAGCCTGCTCCGGGTTCTACGGCTCCTCGGTGGCGGGACCCTCTTCGGGCTCCACACCCCTGGCCCTGACCAGCGGCGAGATGAGCAGGTCGTACACCGCGACGCCGACGAGTCCGCCAGCGAGCGGGCCGACGATGGGAATCCACCAGTAGTTGTTGAACCAGTCGAACGTACCGGGGAGAGCGACAGAGCCCCAGCCCTCGAAAAACGTCAGCAGCCGGGGGCCGAAGTCACGTGCGGGATTGATTGCGTACCCTGCGTTCGTGCCGAAAGTCAAACCGATCGCGACGACCACCAGCCCGATGAGGAACGGATGGAGATTCGCCATCGGCGCGGTGTTGCGCTTGTCGATGAGTGCGCAGATCAGCAGAAGCAGGATGGCGGTCCCCACGATCTGGTCGAGCATGGGGCCCCACCAGGAGTCTCCGAAGTATTCGGCGGGGAACGTGGCGAAGATCGAGAACGTGGGCAGCGATTCGTCCCGCGCGACACCCTCCTTGGCGAGGGCCGCGTCGATGGCCCACCTGTAGGACGCGTAGATGAGCGCGGCGGCGACGAAGGCGCCCACGACCTGCGCCAGCCAGTAGGGCAGGACCTTCCTCCAGGGGAAGTCCCGCCGGGCCGCGAAGCCGAGGGTCACCGCGGGATTGAGGTGGGCTCCACTGACGCCTCCCGCCACATACACGCCGAACACCACGCCGAGGCCCCATCCCCACGAGATGATGAGCCAGTTGGCGGGCCCGAACTCACCTGCTTGCCGGCCTGATCCCGGCAGACCGGCGACCGCGACGGCCACCGACCCGATACCCAGCAGAACCAGGACGAACGTGCCCAGGAATTCGGCAAGCATCTCGCCGCCGAGTCCTTCTCGATACCCGCGTCGGCGAACGATGCGTTCAGCCATGGACCCTCCTCGGTCAGAAAGCACCAACTTCCAATTCCTCGCCCGAAACACGGGGGATGCGGGGTGGACGCGCCGATGCACACGAGGATCTCGCCTGTACGGAGCAGTGCGCGCACCGTGCCCGGGGCGGTCGCGCGTGATGTCGCCGGACAGGTCCGACGGCCGCCGCCGGCGGGTGGTGGAGTGCCCGGAGGTGCCGGGCGGGCGGGGTCTACGCCTCGCAGATGTCCGGTGCCCGCTCCTTGATGCCGAGCAGGTCGAAGTAGTTCTGCCCGAGCGCGATCCGCCGGAACGCCTCGTCCCCCAGGACCTTGTTGATCCGGCTGGTCACCTCCAGCTCCTCCTTGTAGACCCCGAAGTTCTTGTTCCGCGACGCGACGAAGTCCGTCCCCGGGATCGCCTGCTCCGGATAGGCGTCGAAGAGCGCGGCGTACTTCTCCCGCACCCCGGGCCTGCCGAAGTACATGTCCTCCAGCACCCGCCAGCTCAGGTCGAGGGTGAGGTTCGGGTGGCGCTCCAGGAGCCGCTTCATGAGGCCGATGTGCGCGTCGGGATCCATGGCGGACAGCTCCTTCGACAGCCCCATGTGCGCCCAGACGATCTTGTTGTGCGGATAGAGCCGCAGCACACGCTCCATCAGGTGCAGATACCGCGTCGGTTCCCGGTCGTTGCCGAGGTCGGAGTGGATGGTGAGCGGCATGCCGCGCCGGCGCAGCTCGTCCATGAACGGCGCCCACGCCGCGATGTCCGCCTCGTCCGCGGGCTCGTGGCCGTTGGGCAGGAGGGCCTGCTTGATGAGGTTGACCTCGCCCATCCACTGGAACATCCCGGGGTATTCCTTGTCGAGCAGCCGCATCCCGTCCGGCACGGTCTCGGGGTGGGCGAGGTCCGGGTACGTCATGGACAGGGCCAGGCCGACGTCCTGCGGCTTGTGCTCCACGACGTTCTCGGCGTTGACGACGTCGTTCTTCAGACTGGGGAGGACCGGGGTGCCGGGGCAGTCGAGGTAGTACGTGCAGGGGGAGTCCACGGGAAGTCTCTGCCCGATGCCGAAGACCCCGGCGTGCCGTACGCCGGTGCGCTTGAGGTAGCCGACCAGTTCGCGGAACGGGATGGCCTCGCCCCCGAAGGGGCGGAAGTGCAGGTGCGCGTCGACGACCGAGGTGTACGGCTCGGTGCGGCGGTCGAAGCAGTCCTTCCCGGTCGCGGACGCGGCGGACCCGGCGGTGGGGCCGAGGACGACGGCGGCGGCGAGCCAGGTCGTGGCGGTGACGGCGGCCTTGCGACTCACGTACGGCACGTGGATCCCTTCGGCGGTGGAGCGGTGGAGTCCGGACGAAGGGATTGTGTGAGCGCGCGGACGGCGCGCGGGAGGGTGCACCGCCGCCCGGGGCCGCAGACAACCGGATCGGGTTACGCGGCGCGGGCGCCCCGCCCGTACGCACGGCGCGGTGCCGCACGTACGCGCGGGGCGGTGCCGTACGCGCCGCCCGTACCGCGCCGCCCCGCGCCGGGCCGCCCGTACCGCCACCGGGGCCCGGCGCGGGTGCGGCCGGCCCTCAGACCCGGGCCACGGTGTCCGCCAGGGCGCGCCCCGCGTCCCGGGCGGCGCTCAGCGCCTCCGCGTGCCGCAGCGCCGCCTCCTCGCGCAGCTCCTCCATGCCGGGGGTGGCCGCGGCCAGGGTCAGTTCACGCTCGATCACCGTGAGGTCGGCCTGCCACATGTCGACCAGGAGCCGGCGCAGGTACGGCGTCGAGTGGTCCCAGCCCTCGCGCGGCGAGCCGGGCTGGTAGCCGCCGCCCTTGGTGGTCACCAGCACCGTGGGCTTTTCCCTGAGTACGGGGGTGGTGGCCCCCGCGGCGTTGATGACCAGGTCGGCCCAGGTCTTGAAGTGCTGGGAGACGCCGTAGTTGTAGAGCGGTACGGCGAGCAGGACGGCGTCGGCGCGGTCCAGCTCGCCGGCGAGTGCCCCGGCCAGCGTCATGGCCCGGAGCTGCTCGGGGGTGCGCTCGGGGGCGGGGGTGAAGCCGGCGGTGGTGGCCAGCGCCCAGGCGTCGGCCGGGAGCGGGGAGGTGCCCAGGTGGCGGCGCTCCACCGGTGCGTCGGGGTGGGCCAGGGTCCATGCGGCCTGGACGGTGTCGGCGATCTCGGCGGAGGCCGAGGCGCCGGGGAGGATGGTCGCGTCGATACGGAAGAGGTTCACAGGGGTTCGTCTCCATATACAGGGGATTGCTCGGCTTGCGCCTGAGTCTCGCCCGAGCTAACCGGACTTTACCCCGCTTATATTCCCGGCGGTACGGTGGCCACCGTGGACAGTGACCTGATCCCCCTGGAACGCCCCCGCGCGGAGCGGGCGGACGCGGCGCGAAACCGCAGGCTGCTCCTCGATACGGCCCGCCGGATGATCGAAGAGACAGGCGCCGAGAACGTGACGATGGACGGCCTCGCGGAGCAGGCCGGTGTGGGCAAGGGCACGGTCTACCGCCGTTTCCGTACGCGCGCGGGGATCTTCGTCGCCCTCCTGGACGAGGACGAACGCGCCTTCCAGCAGCGCGTGCTGTCCGGACCGCCGCCGCTGGGCCCGGGCGCCGCCCCGGCCGACCGGCTGATCGCCTACGGCCAGGGCCGTATCACCTTTCTGATGGAGAACCACGCCGTGGCCCGCGCGGCACTGGGGCAGGCCCGGCCCGTAGCGGTGGCGGGCGGCCCGGGACTCACGCGCGTCCACATCCGCCTGCTGCTGGACCAGGCCGGCGTGGGCGCGGACCACCTCGACGCCCTGACGCTGCAACTCGCCGCCGCCCTGGAGGGCCCGATCCTGCTCTACCTCGCCACTCCCGGAACGGAGGAGAACGAGGACACCCGCTCTCTGCAGGCGCTGGCGGAGGGCTGGAAGGTCCTGGTCACCCGCGTCTGCCGCCCCTGAGCGACCCGCGCTCACGACGGCCCGCCGGCGGGTTGCTCACGCCGGAGGGAAGGCGCCGGGGTCTGCCGCCGTTCAGGAGGGGAGCGACAGATCGATGTCGATGCCGAACGGAACGCTGAGCTTCAGCCGGTCGCGGTGAATGCCCGTCGGCACGTAGGCACCGGTCGCCGACTCCAGCTCGAAGACGAAGACCACGGGCTTGCCGTCCTGGGTCTCGACCCGCCAGAAGTGCGGGATACCCGCTTTCGCGTACTTCAGCGGCTTGGTCTCGCGGTCCCGCTCCCGGGACTCGGGCGAGACGGCCTCGACGGCGAGTACGACGTCCCCGGCTTCGTACTTGGTCTCGGTCCCGTCGCCCAGTGCCTGCTCACGAAGTACGATCAGATCCGGCTCGGGCCGCTGCCGGTCATTGATGACGACCGTCATCTCGCGTCTGACCGCGAGATCGTCCGGCACCGTGCGCCGCAGCCCGATCTGCAGCGTGAAGATGATCTCGGAATGAAACGAGCTCTGCGGCGTCACGAAGACAAGGCTCCCGTCGATCAGCTCCGTGTGCGGAGGCAGGTCGGGGAGCGTGTCCAGGTCGTCGGCCGTATAGCCGCCGGGCGGCGGGATCGGCCAGGCCGGGGACGTGTGCTCCGGCTTCTTCGGTGCCACGCTCATAGCAGGTGCTCCCATACGACGGATCCTCGCCCGTACGGCCAGCGTACCCACCGGGATCGCCGATCTTGCCCCTCGCACGAGTGACCGACCGCTGGCGCGTTGACGCTCGGCCCGCGGGCGCGGCCACGGGGGCGCCGGTCCCCGCCGGCCGGCGCCCCCGTGGCGGGCCGGGGCCCGCCGTCAGACGCCGCGGGCCGCCAGGATGCGGTCCGCCGCGTTCACCGAGTCCACCAGCGGGTGCAGCGCCATCGCCCGGAGGGCCTTCGCGCGGCTGCCCGAGTCCGCCGCCGCGATCGTGGTGCGTTCCACGTCCTTCAGTGTCAGCATCAGGCCGAGCTGGTCCGCCGCCGCCGGCGGTGTGGGGATCGGATGGGCGCCGTGCGCGTCCACGCGGCACGGGACCTCGATGACCGCCTCCGCGTCCAGGCCCGGGATCGTGCTGCGGTTGGGGACGTTGAGGATCAAGGTGGCGTGCTCGTCGCGGGCGATGGCCCGCATGAGGGCCAGCGCCACGCGGTCGTAGCCGCCGCCGTCCAGGTCGCAGGTGTCGCGCTGCCAGCCGCCCGTGCTCTCCCGGCTCTCCGCCATGTACGTCGCCTCGCGCTCCTTGCGCGTGCGCTCCCACACCGCCGCCGCCTCGCCCGGGTCGGCCGCCGCGGCGGCGTAGAACGCCGCCTGCTGCTCGCGCAGGAACTCGCCGCGGGTCGCCGGGGCGCCCTCCAGGGCGGCGACGGCCTCGCGGTTGAAGTAGTAGTAGTGGAGGTACTCGTTGGGCAGCGAGCCCAGCGCCTGCAGCCACCGCGCGCCGAAGAGCTTGCCCTCCTCGAAGGACTCCAGCGCCGCCGGGTCGGCGAGCAGTGCGGGGAGGCGGTCCTCGCCGTCGACGACGATGCGGCGCAGCCAGCCGAGGTGGTTGAGGCCCACGTAGTCCAGCTCGGTGCGCTCCGGGTCGACGCCCAGGGCGCGGGCGGCACGGCGGGCCATGCCGACGGGGGAGTCGCAGATGCCGATGACGCGATCGCCGAGGAGGCGCTGCATGGCCTCGGTGACCATGCCGGCGGGGTTGGTGAAGTTGATGACCCAGGCGTTCGGGGCGACGGCCGCGACCCGCTCGGCGATGTGCATGGCGGCGGGTACGGAGCGCAGCCCGTACAGGACGCCACCGGCGCCGACGGTCTCCTGGCCGAGCAGGCCCTCGGTCAGCGCCGCGCGCTCGTCGAGGCTGCGGCCTTCGAGGCCGCCGGCGCGGATGGCGGAGAAGACGAAGTCCGTGTCGCGCAGGGCGTCGTCGAGGTCGGTGGTGGTACGGACCGCCGGTGGCCGGGCACCCGTCGCGGCGGCGTCGGCCGCGTGCTGCGCGAGGACCGCGCCGATGGCTTCCAGGCGCCGCGGCTCCGTGTCGTACAGGACGAGTTCGGTGCACCGGCCGGCCTCGTCGCCGCTGTCTTCGAGCAGGGCCCGGAACACCAGAGGCACGCGGAACCCGCCGCCGCCCAGCACTGTCAGCCTCATACCGTGATTACCTCCACACCGGCCTCGCCGAAGGCGGCGAGGGTCGCCGGGTCCGACGACGTGTTCGTGATGAGCATGTGCACGTCCTCGGGGCCGCAGATGCGGACGAGCCCCGAGTCGCCGGGGAACTTGCCGGCGCTGGCGAGCAGCACCACCTGCCGGGACGCCCTGATCATGGCGCGCTTGACGGGGACCTCGACGTGGGTGCTGTCCAGCACGCTGCCGTCCGGGAGGATCCCGCTGGCGCCGAGGAAGAGGCGGCCGACGTAGAGCTCACGGAGGTTGGACTCGGTCAGGACGCCGACGACCGAGCGGTAGTTCCGCCGGACCTCGCCGCCGAGCAGGATCAGGGTGACCGCGGGGTCGTCGCGCAGTTCCTCGTAGACCGCGAGATTGCTGGTGACGATCGTCACAGGGCGGCCCCGCAGCCGCTGGGCCAGTGCCAGCGTGGTGGTGCCGATGTCGAGCAGCACCACGTCGCCGTCCTCGACCAGTTCCGCGGCGCGGGCGGCGACCGACTCCCGGCCGCCGGGGTCGTCGTCCGCGACCTCGGCGAAGGGTCTCTCGTCGTCCGCGCGGGCGGCGACGGCGCCGCCGTAGACCCGGGTGAGGCGGCCGGCGCGTCCCAGTTCGGTGAGGTCGCGGCGGGCCGTGGCCTCGCTGACGCCGAGTCGCTTGGCGATCTCCCGGACGGGCAGCACGCCCTCGTCACCGAGGATGCTGAGCAGCTTCTCGTGGCGCGTCTCTCGCAGCATGGACCGCAATGTACTCCACGTGAGCGAGTTTGCGCGAGTATGAGTGACCTCTTGCAAATTCCGTCGCGGAGGTGCAAGGTGTCGCTCAATGTGAACCACGAGCAGGAAGGACACGCCGTTGAGCACTCCTTCGGCGGTCCGCACAGCGATCGACCCGCTGGCGGGCACACGGGCTCCCGGCGATCCTGAGCACGACGTTCTCCTCACCGGCACCGTGTTCATGGACATCGTCTTCACCGGTCTCGAAGGTGCGCCCGTGCGCGGCAGCGAGAACTGGGCCCGCGGCATGGGCTCCAGCCCGGGCGGTATCGCGAACATGGCCACGGCGCTCGCCCGCCTCGGGCTGCGCACCACGCTCTGCGCGAGCTTCGGCACCGACCTCTACGGCGACTACATCTGGGAAAGCCTGTCGGAGAGCGAGGGCGTGGACCTCGGTCCCTCGCGGCGGCTGGCCGGCTGGCACTCGCCGGTCACCGTCTCCATGGCGTACGAGGGCGAGCGCACCATGGTGACGCACGAGCACCCCGCGCCCGCCCCCGTCTGCGCCGCGCTCCCGCGCGCCCGCTCCGTCGTGGCGTCGCTCGAACCGGGCCGCGACGAGGAGTGGGTCCGGCACGCGCACGAGAAGGGCTCGCAGGTCTTCTCCGACGTCGGCTGGGACGAGACCGGCGGCTGGGACCTGGGTGCGCTCACCGGGCTGCGCTACAGCCACGCCTTCCTGCCCAACGCCGCCGAGGCGATGCAGTACACCCGCACCGACTCCCCGGAGCAGGCCGTACGCGCCCTCGCCGAGCTGGTGCCGATCGCCGTGGTGACCAAGGGCCCCGACGGCGCCGTCGCCGTGGACGGGGTCACCGGCGAGACCGCCGACGTCCCCGGCCTGCTCGTGGACGCCCTCGATCCGACCGGCGCCGGTGACGTGTTCGTCGCCGGCTTCATGACCGGGACCCTGGCGGGCTGGCCGCTCGCCGACCGGCTCGCCTTCGCCAACCTCACCGCCGCGCTGTCCGTGCAGCACTTCGGCGGCTCGCTGTCCGCGCCCGACTGGACGGAGGTGGCCGCGTGGTGGATCGAGGCCGCCGCCCGCGCCAAGGCCGGCGACGCGGACGCCGCCGAGGTGGCCCGGCGGTACGACTTCCTGGACGGCCTGGTCCCGGCCCTGGTGCGGCAGCGTCCGCGCCGGCGGGCCATCCCGACCATCGGCTTCCGGGACGAGTAGAACGAAGGAGTTCTGATGGGATTGCGCAACAAGGGCGGCGGCAGAAGGCGGACCAGGGTTCTCGTGCCCGCCGCGCTTGCCGCGGGACTCGCCGTCATAGCCGCCGGCTGCGTGCCCGGCACCGACGGCTCCGGCGCCGTCGAGGGCGGGGGCGCCGGCGGCGTGGGCGGCCTACCGGACCCGTCGAAGGCGGGGAACGTGACGCTGACCGTCTGGGACCAGGAGGTCCGCGGCGGCACCAACGCCGAGCTGGAGCAGCTCAACAAGGAGTTCCAGGAGAAGTACCCGAACGTCAAGATCAAGCGGGTCTCCCGGAGCTTCGACGACCTGAAGACGACGCTGAAGCTCGCGCTGTCCGGCAACCGGCCGCCCGACATCGTGCAGGCCAACCAGGGCTACCCCGACATGGTCGCCTTCGTCCAGGCCGGGCTGCTGATGCCCCTGGACAACTACGCCGGTCTCTACGACTGGAACACGCGCTATCCCAACACCCTGCTGAACCTCAACCGGGTCTCCGCCGACGGCAAGCAGTTCGGCACCGGCCGGCTCTACGGCATCTCCCAGACCGGCGAGTTCGTCGGCGTCTACTACAACAAGAAGAAGCTCGCCGACGCCGGCCTCCAGCCGCCGAAGACCTGGAAGGAGTTCACCGACAGCCTCGACACGCTCAAGGACGAGGGCGAACTGCCCATCCAGTTCGGCAACCTCGACCAGTGGCCCGCCATCCACACCTTCGGTGTGCTGCAGGACCAGTTCGGTGCCGCCGAGACGCGCGACACCGTCCTCGGCCGCGGCGACGGCTTCGACAACGCGTCCACCAAGGATGCCGCCGCCGAGCTGGCCGACTGGGTCGACAAGGGCTACCTGCCCAAGGACGCCAACGGCCGCGGCTACGACGACGCCAACAAGCAGTTCGCCGGCGGCGACGGCGCGTACCTGATCACCGGCACCTGGATGCAGGCCGACCTGAAGAAGCCGATGGGCGAGAACCTCGGCATCATGCCGCCGCCGCCCGCCACCGAGGGCGGCAATCCCACCACCACCGGCGGCCAGGGCCTGTCGTGGTCGGTCACCTCCAAGTCCGCGCACCCCGAGGTCGCCGCCGCCTACCTCGACTTCATCACCGACGAGCACGCCGCCGACGTGATGACGGAGAACGGCGTGCTGCCGGCCGTACCCGGCAAGGCCGCCGACGCCCTCGACCCGGAGAGCGCCGACGGCCAGATGATCGCGGGCTGGAAGCGGCTGAACGCCGACGACGCCCTGGTCCCGTACCTGGACTACTCGACGCCCACGTTCTACGACACCACCTCCGCCGCGCTGCAGGACCTCATCGCCGGCAAGACCTCGCCCGACGGCTTCGCGGCGAAGCTCCAGGACGACTACGGGCCGTTCATGGAGAAGCAGCGCGGAGACGGCGCCGGCTCCGAGCCTGCGGGGTCGTGATGAAGTCCCTCACCGCCGGCTACGGCCGTCGCGCGCCGGGCGAACCCCGCGCGGTCGGGTACCTGTACGTCCTGCCCGCGCTGGTCATCTACGCGCTGTTCCTGCTCGTCCCGTTCGGGCAGTCGGTGTGGCTGTCGTTCCTGCACTGGGACGGCCTGACCCGGGCCACCTCCGCCGGGTTCTCCAACTACTCCGACATCTTCACCGACCCGTCCCTGCGCGCCCCCTTCGGGCACGCGCTGGTGCTGCTGATCTTCTACTCGGCGCTCCCGGTCTGCATCGGCCTGCTGCTCGCGGCGGCCATGTCGCGCATACGGGTGCGGGGCATGACGTTCTTCCGCACCGTGCTGTTCCTGCCGCAGGTGCTGGCGATGGTCGTCGTCGGCGTCGCGTGGCAGTCGATACTCGCCCCCGACGGGCTGCTCAACGACGTGCTGCGCGCCGTCGGCCTGGACTCCCTGGCCCGGCCCTGGCTCGGCGACTACGACTGGGCGCTGCCCGCCGTCGGCCTCGTCGGCACCTGGGTGATGACCGGTCTGTGTCTCGTGCTCTTCCTCGCCGGTGCCCAGCGCATCCCCAAGGAGCTGTACGAGGCCGCGCGGCTCGACGGCGCGGGCGCGTTCCGGGAGTTCTTCGCCGTGACGCTGCCGGCGTTGCGCGCCGAGATCGCGGTCGCGCTGACCCTGACGATCGTCGCCGGGCTGCGCAACTTCGACCTCATCTACGTCATGACGAGCGGCGGCCCCGGCGAGGCCACCTCCGTTCCGGCGTACGAGGTCTACCACCGCGCCTTCGAGCTGAACCAGGTCGGTTCCGCCGCCGCCGTGGGCGTCGCGCTCACCGTGCTGATCTTCACCCTGACCGTCACGGTCTCCCGGCTCGTCGAAGGGCGGCGCTCATGAGCACCAAGATCGAACGCACCTTCACGTACGGCATCCTGTCGATCTTCGCCGTCATCTCGCTGACGCCCGTCATCGGCATCCTGTCGACCGCGTTCGGCGAGAAGGGCTCGCTCAACACCGGGTTCTCGCTGCCCGAAGGCGGCATGAACTGGGGCAACTTCTCCGACGCCTGGAACCGGGGCCACTTCGGCACCTACCTCGGGAACTCGATCCTCGTGGCCGTCGTCGTGGTCACGGTCGCCACGGTGCTGTCGATCCTGGCGGCGTACGCCTTCGGCGTGATGCGCTTCCCCGGCTCGAACCTGCTGTTCTACGTCTTCGTCATCGGCCTGACGCTGCCGCAGGAGGCGCTGGTCGTACCGCTCTACTTCGACCTGCGGCACTACGAGATCACCGACACCTACTGGGCGCTGATCCTGCCGCAGACCGCGCAGTCGCTGGCGTTCGGCGTGTTCTGGATGCGGACGTACTTCCGCAACAGCGCGCAGTCCGTCATGGAGGCCGCCCGGGTCGACGGAGCGAACAGCTTCACCACGCTGTGGCGGATCCTCGTCCCCATGGGGCGGCCGGCCATCACCACGATGATCGTCATCACCTTCATGTGGACGTGGAACGAGTTCCTGATGGCGCTGGTCATGATCAGCGAGGAGGGGCTGCGCACCGTCCCGCTGGGGCTGGCGTTCTTCCAGGGACAGCAGACCTCCGACACCTCGCTGCTCGCCGCGGCGGCGGTGCTGATCGCGCTGCCGGTGGTGATCGTCTACATAGCGCTGCAGCGGCGGTTCATCGAGGGAATGCTCACCGGAGCGGTGAAGGAGTAGAAGGAGTGCACATGCCGTACGACGTGGTGACCATGGGGCGGGTCGGGGTGGACATCTACCCGCTGCAGACCGGTGTCGGCCTCGCCGAGGTCAGCACGTTCGGCAAATACCTCGGCGGGAGCGCCACCAACGTCGCCGTCGCCGCCGCCCGTTACGGGCACGGCACGGCGGTGGTCACGAAGACGGGCGCCGACCCCTTCGGCACCTTCGTCCGCGACGCGCTGCGCGGATACGGGGTCGGCACCGACTTCGTCGGCACCTCGCCGGGGCTGCCCACGCCCGTGACGTTCTGCGAGATCTTCCCGCCGGACGACTTCCCGCTCTACTTCTACCGCTACCCCAAGGCCCCGGACCTGGACCTGACGGTCGAGGAGCTGGACCTGGACGCGGTGCGCGCGGCGCGGGTGTTCTGGATGACGGGCACCGGCCTGTGCGAGGAGCCCTCGCGGGCGGCGACGCTGGCGGCGCTCGACGCCCGCGGCCGGGCGGCGCACACGGTCTTCGACCTGGACTGGCGGCCGATGTTCTGGCCCGAGGGGGCGGGGGACTCCGCCGACGGGCTCGCGCGCGGGCTGTACCGGAAGGCACTGGCCCACGCGACCGTCGCCGTCGGCAACCTGGAGGAGTGCGCGGTCGCCACGGGGGAGCGGGAGCCGCGCGCCGCGGCGCGGGCCCTGCTGGCGACGGGGGTGGAACTGGCCGTCGTCAAGCAGGGCCCGCGGGGGGTGCTGGCCGTGCACCGCGACGGAGCCGAGGCGGAGGTGCCGCCCGTGCCGGTGGAGGTCGTCAACGGCCTCGGCGCGGGCGACGCCTTCGGCGGGGCGCTGATCCACGGGATGCTGGAGGGCTGGGAGCTGAACCGGACGATCGCCTTCGCCAACGCGGCGGGGGCGCATGTGGCGGGGGAGCTGGCGTGCTCCGACGCGATGCCGACCGCGGCGCAGGTGGAGGAGCGGCTGCGCGCCGCGGGGGCGGGGTCGTGAGCAAGCCGGCTTCCCCGTCCCGTGTCCCGTCCCGTGCCGTGATCCCTTCCCCGCACTCCCGCCCCAGGGTAGGTGCGTGCGGTGACAGCGGATGCGCGCGGAGCAGCGGAGGGCACGCGGGAAGCGAGAGCGAACGCGCGGGCCGCGCCGGCGGACGCGGGCACGGGGACAGGGGGCGCGCGGGCCGCGACGTCACCCTGGCCCCCCGTTCCCCGCGCACCCGTCCCGGGGCAGGCCGCCCTGGTGACACGACGCGTACCCGGCGTTCGCGGTCGGGCAGTGCGACGATCGAAGTCCGCACCGCAACCGCTGCGACCACCGCACCCACCCGCGTACGCGCCCACTCCCCGGAGATCCAGGCATGAGCGTTGACAAGACCGGCGACCTGACCGCCACCCGTGTCCACCACCCCGAGGCCGTCGCCGCCGCGGCGGCCGCCCGCCGCCCCGCGGCCTCGCCGCTCGGCGGCGGTGACCGGGGCCGGGCCATGATCATCGCCGCTGACCACCCCGCCCGCGGCGCCAACGCCGTCGGCGGCGACGCCCACGCCATGGCCGACCGCGGCCTGCTGCTGGAACGGCTGTGCCTGGCCCTCGAACGCCCCGGCGTCACCGGCGTCCTCGCCACCGCCGACATCCTGGAGGACCTGCTCCTCCTCGGTGTCCTGGACGGCAAGTCCGTCTTCGGCTCCATGAACCGCGGCGGTCTCGCCGGCTCCGCGTTCGAGATAGACGACCGCTTCACCGGCTACGACGCCGAGACCATCGAGGCCATGGGCTTCGACGGCGGCAAGATGCTCACCCGCATCGCCCTCGACGACCCCGCCACCGCCGCCACCCTGGAGTCCAGCGCCCGCGCCGTCGACGCGCTCGCCGACCGGCGGCTCATCGCGATGGTCGAGCCCTTCCTGTCGCGCTGGCAGGACGGCCGGGTACGCAACGACCTCTCCCCGGACGCCGTCGTCACGTCCGTCTCCATCGCCTCGGGGCTCGGCCGGCGCAGCGCGTACACCTGGCTCAAGCTGCCCGTCGTGCCCGAGATGGAGCGCGTCGTCGCCGCCACCACGCTGCCCGTGCTGCTGCTCGGCGGCGACGCCGGCGGCGCGGAAAGCCAGCGCGCGGTCTTCGACGCCTGGCGCGGGGCACTGCGGCTGCCCGGGGTACAAGGGCTGGTGGTGGGCCGTTCGCTGCTCTATCCGGCGGACGGCGACGTGAGCGGGGCAGTGGACCGGGCGGTGAGCCTGCTGTGAGCGAAAAGAACGGCGAGAACGGTGTGAGCGGTGTGAACGACGACCTCGTGGTACGGAGCGGAGAAGCGGCCTCCGGCCGGTACCGTACGGCCATCAGTCCGCAGTCCGCCGGCTGGGGCTACTCCGGGCTGCGCATCCTCGAACTCGCCCCCGGCGGGAGCCACGTCCTGGCCACCGGTGACGCCGAGCACCTCGTGCTCCCCCTCGCCGGCGGCTGCACCGTCGAGGCCGACGGCGAACACCTCGTCCTCACCGGCCGCGCCGGCGTCTTCGGCGAGCCCACCGACTTCGTGTACGTGCCGCGCGACGCCGAGGTCCGCATCACCAGCCCCGGCGGCGGCCGGTTCGCGCTCCCCTCGGCGCGCTGCGAGAAGCGGCTGCCCGTGCGCTACGGGCCGGCGGAGGACGTGCCCGTGGAACTGCGCGGCGCCGGCACGTGCAGCCGCGAGGTGCACAACTACTGCCTGCCGCAGACCTTCGACGCGGACCGGCTGCTGGTCTGCGAGGTCCTCACCCCCGGCGGCAACTGGTCCTCCTATCCGCCGCACAAGCACGACGAGGCGCGCCCCGGCGAGGAGAGCGAGCTGGAGGAGATCTACTACTTCGAGGTCGCCGAAGGCCCCGACGGCCGCCCCGGCATGGCGTACCAGCGCGTCTACGGCACCGCCGCACGGCCGTTGGAGGTGCTGGCCGAGGTGCGCAGCGGCGACACCGTGCTCATCCCGCACGGCTGGCACGGCCCGTCGATGGCCGTCCCCGGCTACGACCTGTACTACCTGAACGTCATGGCCGGACCCGGCGCCGAGCGGGCCTGGCTGATCTGCGACGACCCGGCACACGGCTGGATCCGCAGCACCTGGGACGACCAGGAGACCGACCCGAGGCTGCCGTTCGCGGGAGGGACGCGATGAGCGAGGCACACGGCAACGACACCGTCAGGCTCACCACCGCCCAGGCGCTGGTGCGCTTCCTGGCCGCCCAGTACAGCGAACGCGACGGCGTCGAACAGCGCCTGATCCCCGGCATGTGGGGCATCTTCGGCCACGGCAACGTCGCCGGCGTCGGCCAGGCGCTGCTGCAGGCGGCCCGCACCGGCGAGGCGGAGCTCCCGTACCACCTGGCCCGCAACGAGCAGGCCATGGTCCACTCGGCGACCGCCTACGCCAAGGCGGCGAACCGGCTCCAGACCTACGCCTGCACCTCCTCCATCGGCCCCGGGGCCACCAACATGGTCACCGGCGCCGCCCTCGCCACCACCAACCGGCTGCCGGTCCTCCTGCTCCCCGGCGACGTCTTCGCCACCCGCGCCGCCGACCCGGTGCTCCAGCAGCTCGAAGACCCGCGCAACGGCGACCTCACCGTCAACGACGCGCTCCGCCCGGTCTCCGCCTACTTCGACCGCGTCGACCGCCCCGAACAGCTCGTCCCCGCCGCGCTCGCCGCGATGCGGGTGCTCACCGACCCTGCCGAGACCGGCGCCGTCACCCTCGCGCTGCCGCAGGACGTCCAGGCCGAGGCGTACGACTGGCCCGTGGCGTTCCTGCGCCGCCGGGTCTGGCACGTGCCCCGCCCCGCGCCCGAGCCCGCGGCGCTGGCCCGCGCCGTCGCGCTGCTGCGCGGCGCCCGCCGGCCGCTGCTCGTCGCCGGCGGCGGCGCGGTGTACTCCGAGGCGTGGGAGCACCTGCGGGCGTTCGCGCTGCGCACCGGCATCCCGGTCGCCGACACCCACGCCGGCAAGGGCGCCGTGCCCTGGGACCACCCCTGCGCCGTCGGCGCGCTCGGCTCCACCGGCACCGCCGCCGCCAACGCGCTGGCCGCCGAGGCCGACGTGGTCCTCGGCGTCGGCACCCGCTACAGCGACTTCACCACCGCGAGCCGCACCGTCTTCGCCCGCCCCGGCGTGGCGTTCGTCAACCTCAACGTCGCCCGCCTCGACGCCGTCAAGCACGCCGCGGAGCCCCTGGTCGCCGACGCCCGCGCGGGCCTCGAAGCCCTCGACGCGGAGCTGGCCGGCTGGCAGGTGGACGACGCCTACCGCGCGCGGGTCCGCGAACTCGCCGACGACTGGCACCGTACCGCCGACGCCGTCTGCCGCCCCGAACGCGGCCACGGCCCGCCGCCCGCGCAGACCGAGATCCTCGGCGCCGTCAACGACCTGACCGGCGACCGCGACGTCGTCATCAACGCCGCCGGCTCGATGCCCGGCGACCTCCAGGCCCTCTGGCGGGCCCGGGACCCGAAGGCGTACCACGTCGAATACGCCTACTCCACCATGGGGTACGAGATCGCCGCCGGGCTGGGCGTGAAGATGGCCGCACCGGACCGCGAGGTCGTCGTCCTCGTCGGCGACGGCTCGTACCTGATGCTCTCCCAGGAGATCGTCACCGCGGTCTCCGAGGGCCTGAAGCTGATCGTCGTCCTCCTCGACAACGGCGGCTTCGCGTCCATCGGCGCGCTGTCGGAGTCCCTGGGTTCGCAGCGCTTCGGCACCCGCTACGCCGGCCGCAATCCCGACACCGGCGAACTGGACGGCGGGCCGCTGCCGGTGGACCTGGCCGCGAACGCCGCGAGCCTCGGCGCGGACGTGCTGCGGGCGACGACGGTCGCGGAGTTCCGGGACGCCTTCGTCCGGGCCAAGGAGGCGGAACGCACCACGGTGGTGCACGTCGTCACCGACCTGACCGGGCCCAACCCGCCGAGTTCCGCGTGGTGGGACGTGCCCGTGAGCGAGGTCTCCGAGCTGGATTCCACACGCAAGGCGTACGAGGAGTACCGCGACGGCAAGCGCGCCCAGCGCCCGTACCTCTGACCTCCGCGCCCGACCGCAACGCCGCACTTCCCCGAGCAAGTTAAGCGAGACCCTCATGCACACGATCGAGCACTGGATCGCCGGCGCCGCCGCCGGTTCCGCGTCCGCCGCCTCCGCCCGCACCGCCCCCGTGTACGACCCGGCCACCGGCCGCGAGCAGGCCCGCGTCCTGCTCGCCGGGACCGCCGACGTCGACGCCGCCGTCAGCGCCGCCGCCCGGGCGTACGAGACCTGGCGCGACAGCTCGCTGTCCCAGCGGATGCGCGTGATGTTCGCCTTCCGGGAGCTGCTGGCCAGGCACGAGGACGAGCTGGCCCGCGTCATCTCCGCGGAACACGGGAAGATCATTTCGGACGCGCGCGGCGAGATCGTCCGCGGCCGGGAGGTCGTCGAGTACGCCTGCGGGATAGCCGATGCCCTCAAGGGCGGCTACTCCGACCAGTACTCGCGCGGCGTCGACGTCCTCTCCTTCCGCGAGCCGCTGGGCGTGTGCGCGGGCATCACGCCGTTCAACTTCCCCGCGATGGTGCCGCTGTGGATGCACCCCCTCGCGATCGCCACCGGCAACACCTTCGTGCTCAAGCCCAGCGAGCGCGACCCGTCCGCGTCCAACCTGATCGCGCGCCTCTACGCCGAGGCCGGGCTGCCCGACGGCGTGTTCAACGTCGTCCACGGCGACAAGACCGCCGTCGACGCCCTCCTCGACCACCCCGGCGTCGCCGCCGTCTCCTTCGTCGGCTCCACACCCATCGCCACGTACGTGCACGAGCGCGGTACCGCCGCCGGCAAGCGCGTCCAGGCGCTCGGCGGCGCGAAGAACCACGCCGTCGTGCTGCCGGACGCGGACCTGGAGTACGCCTCGGACCAGCTCGTCGCCGCCGCCTACGGCTCCGCGGGCGAGCGCTGCATGGCGGTCTCCGTGGCCGTCGCGGTCGGGGACGCGGCGGAGCCGCTCGTCGAGGCGCTGGAGCGGAAGGCGCGCGCGGTGCGCGTCGGGCCGGGCGACGACCCGGCCAGCGAGATGGGCCCGCTCGTCACCCGCGCCGCGCAGGAGCGCGTCGGCGGGGCGGTCGCTTCGGCGGCGGCGCAGGGCGCGACGGTCGTGGTCGACGGCCGGGACCTGAAGGTCGCCGGCCACGAGGAGGGCTTCTTCACCGGGCCGACGCTGCTCGACCACGTCAGCGCGACGATGGACGCGTACCGCACCGAGATCTTCGGCCCGGTGCTCGCGGTCATCCGCGTCGCCACCCTGGACGAGGCGATCGCGCTGATCAACGCCAACCCGTACGGCAACGGCACCGCGCTCTTCACCGGCGACGGCGGCGCGGCCCGGCGCTTCCAGCGCGGGGTGCACGTCGGGATGGTCGGCATCAACGTGCCGGTGCCGGTGCCGATGGCCGCGTACTCCTTCGGCGGCTGGAAGGACTCGCTCATCGGCGACAGCCCCGTGCACGGCCCGGAGGGCGTGCGCTTCTACACCCGCCCGAAGGTCGTCACCACCCGCTGGCCGGCCGGCGGCGACCCGGCGGCCCGCGCAGCGGCGTTCGCCTTCCCGACCGCCCACTGAGCCGCCCGGCACCCGAGTGACGCGCTCCGACCACCGAGAGGCCGCACCCTCATGACGAACGTACCCGCCGCCCCGCGCCCCGCCGCCGGTAATCTCTGCCTGGGCTCCGCCCCCTGTTCCTGGGGGGTGTGGTTCCCCGAGGAGGAGCACCAGGTTCCGTACACCCGCTTCCTCGACGAGCTGGCCGAGACCGGCTACAAGTGGCTGGAGCTGGGCCCGTACGGCTATCTGCCCACCGATCCGCAGCGCCTCGCCGGCGAACTCGCCGAGCGCGGCCTTCAGGTCTCCGGCGGCACGATCTTCGGCGCCCTGCACCGCCCGGCCGAGTGGGACGCGACCCTGGCCGCCGTCCGCCGCGTCGCCGAGCTGACCGCCGCCGCCGGCGCGCACCACCTCGTGCTCATCCCGCCGCTCTACCGCGACGAGAAGACCGGCGACTTCACCGAGCCGCCGGAGCTGACGGCCGCGCAGTGGACGGCGCTCGGCAAGGCCGCCGACGACCTCGGCAGGATCCTCCTGGACGACTACGACGTCCGTCTCGTCGTCCACCCCCACGCCGACAGCCACATCCAGACGCAGCCGGAGATCGAGCGCTTCCTGAACGCCACCGACTCGCGGTACGCCAACCTCTGCCTGGACACCGGGCACGTCGCGTACGGCGGCGGCGACAACCTCGACCTCATCCGCCGCTACGCCGAGCGCATCGGCTACGTCCACATCAAGCAGATGGACCCGGTGATCATCGAGCAGGTCCGGGCCGAGAACCTGTCGTTCAGCGAGGCCGTCAGCCGCGGCGTGGCCGTCGAGCCGCCCGCGGGCGTGCCGCATCCGGGGGAGATCGTCGAGGCGCTGTCGCATCTGGACGCGGAGCTCTTCGTCGTCGTGGAGCAGGACCTGTGGCCGTGCGAGCCCGACGTGCCGCTGCCGATCGCGGTCCGCACCCGCGACTACCTGGCGGGCGTCGGCCTGAGCGGCACGCGCCGGCCCCGCTGAAGCGGCCCGCTGAGAACCAGTACTGAGGAGCAAGAAGCCATGACCGTACGCATCGGAGTCGTCGGCACCGGCGCCATCGGCCGCGAGCACATCGAGCGCATCAGCCGCGTCATCAGCGGCGCCCGGGTCAGCGCCGTCGCCGACATCGACGCGGCGCTGGCCGGGAAGGCCGCGGCGGAGGCGGGCGGCGCGCGGGTCGCCGAGGCCGCCGACATCGCGGGGTCGCTGATCGCCGCGGACGACGTGGACGCGGTGCTGGTCTCGTCCTGGCATGCCGCCCACGCCGAGCACGTACTCGCCGCCATCGCCGCGGGCAAGCCGGTGCTCTGCGAGAAGCCGCTGGCCACCACCGCGGAAGACGCGCTGCGCGTGCTGGCCGCGGAGGAGGCGTACGGGCGGCGGCTGGTGCAGGTCGGGTTCATGCGCCGCTACGACCCGGGGTACCGGGAGCTGAAGCGCGTCATCGCCGGCGGCGGCATCGGCCGGCCGCTGATGATGCACTGCGCCCACCGCAACCGGTCCGCGCCCGAGCGGTACACCACCGAGATGGCGGCGCAGGACACCGGCGTGCACGAGATCGACGCGGCCCGCTGGCTACTCGACGACGAGATCGTCTCGGCGCAGGTCATCCTGCCGCGCGCCACCGGACGCCGCTTCCCGCACCTGCAGGACCCGCAGTTCATGCTCTTCGAGACGGCCGGCGGGATCCGGATCGACCTGGAGGTCTTCGTCAACTGCCAGTACGGGTACGACATCCAGTGCGAGACGGTCGGCGAGACGGGCCTCGTCCGGCTGCCCGACCCGGCGCGCGCCGAGGTCCGTGCGGCGGCGCGGGTCGGCACGGAGATCGACCAGGAGTGGGGCGGCCGCTTCGCCGAGGCGTTCGACGTGGAGGTGCAGGCGTGGGTCGACTCGGTGACCGCGGGCGCGGCCACCGGGCCGAGCGCCTGGGACGGCTACGCCGCCACGGCGGTCGCGGCGGCGACGGTCGAGGCACAGCGCACGGGCGCGGTGGTGGACGTGGACCTCGTGGAGCGCCCGGCGTTCTACGCCTGACGGGCCCGGCCCCGCCCGGCGGCTGACGCGCCTCGCGTCCGCCCCCGACACGCCGGCCGGTCCGGTGGCCCGCCACGGCGGCCGGCCACGACGGTCGGTTCCGGCAGCCGGTCCGGTGTCCGGCCACGGCGGCCGGTCCGCCCGCCGGCCTCCCGCTTTCCGGGCCGGGGCACCGCCCCGGCCCCGCCGCGCTTCCCGCGGCCCGGCCCCCACCGCGGGGGGAGGGGCCGGGCCGCGGGAACCCCCGCCCCGCTCCGGGGCGTCTCTGTGAGGCAACAGGCGTGTCCACAGGGGGGTACGGATGTCGCTGACGGAGCCGCCGATGCTGAGCCGGCCGTGGTGGGTGGGCGTGACGACGACGCTCGGCCGGATCGCCTACGCGCTGGGGGCGTTACCCGCGGCGCTGATGGCGCTGATGATCCCGTGGTTCCGCGGCGAGCGGGAGTACTGTTCGCCGCCCGACCACGCCGGGCCGTGCGACCGCATCCAGGAGATGGGCGCGGGCGCCGCCGCCGGGCTGGGCCTGGGCGTGCTCGCGCTGCTGCTGGCCGGCGCCGTCGCGCAGTCCGCCGGCGGGCGGCTGGCGGAGGCCGGGCGGCAGCGGCTCGGGGTCGCGCTGGTGGTGGGGGCGCTGGCGGCGCCGGCGGTGACGTACGTGATGCTGGTGTACGGCTACACGGCGGCGTAGCGGCCTACCGGCCGCTCAGGCGTCGTCGCCGGCGAGGACGTCGTCCGCGTCGACGATCCGGTACGCGTACCCCTGCTCGGCGAGGAACCGCTGCCGGTGCGCGGCGAAGTCCTGGTCGATGGTGTCGCGGGCGACGAGCGAGTAGAACCGCGCCTCGTGCCCGTCCTCCTTCGGCCGCAGCACCCGGCCGAGCCGCTGCGCCTCCTCCTGCCGCGAGCCGAACGTGCCCGAGACCTGGATGGCGACCGTGGCCTCCGGCAGGTCGACCGAGAAGTTCGCGACCTTCGAGACCACGAGGACGCTTATCTCCCCCCTGCGGAAGGCGTCGAAGAGCTTCTCCCGGCGGGTGTTGGTCGTCTCGCCCTTGATGACGGGCGCGTCCAGATGCTCGCCCAGCTCGTCGAGCTGGTCGATGTACTGCCCGATGACGAGGGTCTGCTCCCCGGTGTGCCGGGCGACCAGCGCCTCCGCGATCCTGCGTTTGGTGTCGGTGGTGGCACAGAAGCGGTACTTCTCCTCCGCCTCGGCCGTGGCGTAGGCGAGCCGCTCGGCGTCGGTGAGGTTCACCCGCACCTCGACGCAGTCGGCGGGCGCGATGTAGCCCTGCGCCTCGATCTCCTTCCACGGGGCGTCGAAGCGCTTGGGTCCGATGAGCGAGAACACGTCGGACTCGCGGCCGTCCTCCCGCACGAGCGTGGCCGTCAGCCCGAGCCGGCGGCGCGCCTGCAGGTCGGCGGTGAACTTGAAGACGGGCGCGGGCAGCAGGTGCACCTCGTCGTAGACGATCAGCCCCCAGTCGCGGGAGTCGAAGAGTTCCAGGTGCGGGTAGACGCCTTTGCGGCGCGTCGTCAGCACCTGGTACGTGGCGATGGTGACCGGCCGGATCTCCTTGCGGGCGCCGCTGTACTCGCCGATCTCGTCCTCGGTCAGCGACGTCCGGCGCAGCAGCTCGCTCTTCCACTGGCGGGCCGCGACGGTGTTCGTCACGAGGATCAGCGTCGTCGCCTTCGCCTCGGCCATCGCCCCGGCGCCCACCAGCGTCTTGCCCGCCCCGCACGGCAGCACGACGACGCCGGAGCCGCCGTGCCAGAAGCCCTCGACGGCCTGCTTCTGGTACGGGCGCAGCGCCCAGCCGTCCTCCACCAGCGAGATCGGGTGGGCCTCCCCGTCCACGTACCCGGCGAGGTCCTCGGCGGGCCAGCCGAGCTTCAGCAGCGCCTGCTTGATCTGCCCGCGCTCCGAGGGGTGCACGGCGACGGTGTCGTCGTCGAGCCGCGTGCCGACCAGCGGCCGGATCCGCTTGGACCGCAGGATCTCCTCCAGCACCGGCCGGTCGGTGGTGGACAGCACGAGACCGTGCGCGGGGTCCTTGGTCAGCGTCAGCCGCCCGTAGCGCGCCATGGTCTCGGCGACGTCCACGAGCAGCGCGTGCGGCACGGGATAGCGCGAGTACGTGACGAGGGCGTCCACGACCTGCTCGGCGTCGTGCCCGGCGGCGCGCGCGTTCCACAGGCCGAGCGGCGTGACGCGGTAGGTGTGGATGTGCTCCGGTGCGCGCTCCAGCTCGGCGAAGGGCGCGATGGCCCGCCGGCACTCCTCCGCCAGCTCGTGATCGACTTCCAGCAGGAGCGTCTTGTCCGACTGCACGATCAGACAGGACATGCGGACGACCTCCTCCCCCTGCTGCCACACCCGGACCGGACCCGCGGGGAACTCGGGGAAACTCGGGAAACAGGGAAGTCTACCTCGGTGCGGTGAGGCCGTGCGGCGAGCCGGCGGCCCTCAGCTCATGGCCCTCCTCACCAGCTCGGTGACCGTCTTCTCGGCGGCGGGCGTGAGTTCGGTG
Source organism: Streptomyces sp. CNQ329 (assembly GCF_000482585.1). Taxonomy (NCBI): domain Bacteria; kingdom Bacillati; phylum Actinomycetota; class Actinomycetes; order Kitasatosporales; family Streptomycetaceae; genus Streptomyces; species Streptomyces sp. CNQ329. The sequence goes on from NZ_AXVU01000020.1 coordinate 111,539, forward strand.
ACGGCGAACGCGGTCGGCCACATGGTGCCCTCGTCGAGGTGCGCCGCGTCGTTGAAGCCGAGGGTGAGGTAGCGCGCACCGAACTTGGCGGCGGGCTGCACGAAGCAGACGATCTTTCCGCCCTTGCCGTTCCTGGTGCCGGAGGCGTACGCGGGCATCCCGTACCAGAGCCGCGGCGCCAGCTCGGGCGCCGCCTCGGTGATGAGGGTGTGCAGCCGCCCCGCGATGGTCCGGTCGGACTCCGGCATCTCGGCGATCTTCTCCAGCACCTCGGCCGCGAGGTCCGCCGCGGAGCCGCGCTTGCCCTTCCTGACTTCCTTCGCGCGGTCCTTCATGGCCGCGATCTCCGCCTCGGAGAAGCCCTCGTGGGATCCGCCCTCGCCGGCCGGGGCCGCCTTCTTCGCGTCCGTCATGGCAGTGCCTTTCTGGGGTCTGACCTGGTACGTCCCTCAGGCTACGGAGAACCGGCGGCCACGACTTCTCGAAAACTGACCGCTCGGGCGGCCGGGTTCGAAAGGGCCGGGCGGTCAGGCGCGGGTGAGCCGACACGGTGAAGGGGTCCGGGGGCCGCGCCCGACAGGCCGCCCGCCCCGGGAGCGTTCCGCGTCAGGCGGGGCCGTCGGCGAGTTCCGCGGCGCCGGTGATGCGGTGGAGGGGGTAGGTACGCACCTCGTCGGCGGTGTGGTCGTACGCGGTGACGTAGCCGCCCTCGACCCGGACCGGGGCGATGACGCGCTGGCTGGCGGCGCCGTCGGCGTTGACGTAGCCGATCCAGACGGCGGCGTTGCCGAGGACGGCGGCCTGGAGGAGGGCGAGGGTCTCCGCGGAGGGGGTGCGGGGGAGTCCGCCCGAGGGCTCCGGGGTGTGCAGGGTCTCCGCCGCCCGGGCGGTCTCCGGTGGCTCCGGGGTTCGCCGGGCCTGCGGGGCCTGCGCGGTGCGCAGCGGGGCGGTGGCGGCGCGGTCTCCGGCCCGTACGGCGCGCACGGCCGCCGCGAGGAGGGGCGCGTCCGGCGTCGGCGGGCCGTCGGGCACGGGCGCCGGCGGCGTGCGGGGCGGGGTGCGGTGCGCGGCGGTACGGGCGACGAGGACGGCGCCGTCCGGTGACTCGGCGGCGGGGGCGTAGCCCATCGCGCGGAGCCGGGCCAGCAGCCCGTCGGGCGGGAGGGGGGTGACGAGGACGGTCGGCGCGAGGTGGCGCAGCCGCAGCTCGGCGGAGCGCCGGTCGGCGACGATCTCGGCGAGGAGCGCGTCGTCGTCACAGCGCAGATACGCGCCGGCGGCCCCGATCCGCAGCCGGCCGTGCTTGCGGGCGACGTCGTCGATGAGGTAGCTGAGCGGCTGCGGCACGGGGGTGCGGGAGTGGGCGGCGAGGAAGTCGTGCAGCTCCGCGGCGGACCGCCCGGCGTCGAGCGCGCGGCGTACGGAGTCCTGGGTGAACCGGTAGACGGTCGCGCCGCCCTTGGACTCGACCTCGGCGAGGACGCCGAGGACGGCGGCGAGTTCGCGCTTGAGCGGGCCGGGGGCGATGGCGGTGAGGTCGGCCTGGAGCAGCACGTGGTCGACGGGCGGCGGCAGATGGGGCGCGAGCGCGGCGGCGGCGCGGGCGACGGCGGCCCGTGCTTCGGCGGGGGTGGTCTGCTCCGGGGCGGTGGCGGTGGCGGTGGCGGTGGCGGGGTGCGGCCAGGCGGCGGGTCCGCCGGAGGTGTCTGTGGTGTCGGGTCCGGCGGCGGCGGGGGTGGTGGGGGTGCCGGTGTCGGCGCCGGCCGGCGGCGGGAGGGGGCCGCTGTCGGAGGGGCGGCCTACCCTGGGGCGGGTGTGCGGGGGAGAGGCGTTCGCGTCTTCGGCGGCATGCTCCGCGCCCGGGCCGGCGGCATGCTCCGCGCCCGGGTCCGGGGCGGCCGGAGCCGGACCGGTCCCTCCCGCCGCGGGCGCGTCGCGGGTTCCCCCCGGCGCCGCCAGCAGCGCCGCGCCGTGGGCGGCCAGGGCGCCGCGGCCCGTGACGCCGAGCAGCTCCGCCTCCGCCAGCGTCCAGCGGGCCAGCCGGGTGCGCAGGTCGTCCTCCTCGCCCTCCGCCGGGGCCCCGCCGCGCGGCGGGCGCTCCCAGCGGAGCCGGGCCACCACCGAGTCCGCCGTCGCCGCCGTGCCCTCGGGCAGCCCGGCGAGGAGCCGCAGCACCGCGCGGCGTACCTCCGGCGCCGCGCCGCGGTCCAGGCCCTCGCCCAGCGCCGACAGCACCCGGCCCTTGCCGTCCCGGCCGCCGGCCAGACCCGGCGTCCGCGTCGCCGCCAGCCACGCCGCCGCCAGCTCCGCCCACCGCTCGGCCGCCGGCAGCGCCAGCCACTCGTCGTACGCCGGCGTCGGCGCGTACCGCTCGTCCGTCTCCCCGTCCGAGGCCAGCAGCCCCGCCGCGTAGGCCAGCTCCACCCAGAACGCCGCCTGCTGCTCCGTGACGTCCAGGGCCGCCGCCGTCCGCTTCAGCTCCCGTACGGCCAGGCCGCCCGCCCGCAGCACCGGAGGGCTCGCCGTCGCCCACTGGCCCAGCAGTTCCTCGACCGTCTCCACGGCCGCCGCCGCCTGCCCCGCGGCCGTCGCGTCCACCACCCGCTTCCCGTACGACCCGGCCGCCACCGGCTCCGGCGGCACCGCCGCCACGATCCGGTGCGCCCGCCCGGCGCGCAGGTGCAGCGCCACCTCGCGCGGCAGCAGCACGCTGCCCGGCGCCGTCGGCAGCAGCAGCCCCCGGTCCAGCAGCCACCGCACGTGCGCCGGCGGCTGCGCGGACACCGTCCCGTACGGCGGTCCCCACGTCAGCCGCCCCAGCACCGTCACGGCCTCCGGCGGCGCCTGGTCGAGCAGGTCGGCCATCCGCTGGGGGTCGCGGAAGAGGGCGGTCAGCGACTCGACGGCCGAGACGGGGTCATGAGTGGTCGCCAGGCCCGCGTTCGCCAGTACTTGCTGCAGCCGGCCCGGGGACATCCCCGTCGCGGCCTCCGCGGCGGTCGGTCCCAGCCCGGTCGGCGAGCCCGACGCCTGCGGCGCCAGCAGCTCCCGTGCCGTACGCACCAGCCGCAGCCGCCGCTCCTCCCCCCACACCAGTGCCTGCGTCCGCAGCTCCGCGACGGCGCGCGGCAGCGCGGCCACCGTGTCCGGCTCGTCGCCCATCAGACCGGCCAGCACGTCGTACGGGCAGGGGTCCGGCGCGATCGCGAGCGCCTGGGCGGTCTGCTGCGTGAACCGGTCGAGGCGTTCGAGCGCGCGGACGACGGAGGCGCGGGTGCCGGCGCGGGTGGCGAGTTGGGTGAGGTCGCCCGGTACGGGCGTGAGCAGATCGGGCCGGGCGCGGAGCAGCTCGGCCAGCGCGGTGTCCGGTCGGCCGCGGAGGTCCTCGGCGAGGGTCCGGGCGGGGTTGCCGGTCGTCATCCGTTCCACAGTAGTCGCCGCCGGACGGGGCGGACCGGACGGAGCCGGGTGGGGGGGTGCGCCGCAGGCCGGGGGCGGTGCGGGCAGGCACCGCCCCCGGCGGGGTACGCGCGGCCCGCGGCCGGTTCGTTCCGTACCGGGCCGCAGCCCCCCGCCGGGCGAGGACGCCCGGCCGGGGGCTACGTCGGATCCGCGCCCATCGTGTCCAGCACCGGAGGCGCCGGCTCCACCGGCTTCGGCATCACCGCGGCCTCCGAGTGGCCCCCGCACCCGTACGCGAGGGAGACCACGTGACCGTCGGCCGGGGCGAACTCGTTCGCGCAGACGCCGAAGGCGCGGCGCAGCGACCCCGCGAGCGGCATGAGGAAGCCGCAGCTCACGCACGATGCCGGCGCGGCCTGCGCCATCGGCGTCTTGGGGCCGTACTCCTCTTCCCAGCGGTCGGCGGCGCTGTGCAGGCCGTAGCGGGAGAGCACCCGGCGGCGGGTCATGCCCAGTTCGTCGGCGACAGAGGCGATCTCCGCGCGCCGCGGCAGGCCGCCTCCGGCCTCCGGACCGGCCTCGGCCTCCTCCGCGGCGGCCTCACCGGCGGCCTGGGGGGCCTCGCCGGCCTCGCCCAGCTCCTCGTCGCCGACCGCGAGCCCCGGCTCCAGCCGCAGGTCCTCGCCCTCGGTGGGCAGCAGGTCGCCGGGGCCCAGATCGCCGGGGCGCAGCCGCTCGCTCCACGGCACCCATTCCGGTGCCAGCAGCGCGTCCGGGCCGGGCAGGAGCACCGTCTCGTCCAGGGTCACGGTTCGCGCGCGGGACGCCCGGGTGACGGTCACCGCCCAGCGCCAGCCGCGGTAGCCCGGCAGCCGGCAGTCGAAGAGGTGGGTCACCACGCGCGTGTCGTCGGCGGTGACGCCGATGTGCTCGCCGATCTGCTCCGCACCCGCGACCTCCTCGGCCGCCGCACGGGCGAGGTCGACCGCGTCGGCGCACTGCTGGTCGGGGGTGACGCGGCTGCGTACCGCGGCACCGCGCACGGCGGGCGTCTTGGCGGGGCTGTTCGCAGGGCTCATCTGGCTCACAGTCTTTCGGTACGGACGGCCGGGCGGGCATGGGGGCCGAGGGAGCGGACCGGGGGGCCGCGTCAACGCTCGTCTCCTCACGACACACTCAGAGCCGCATCGTTCACCCTACCTGGCGCCGCACCGGGACCGTACGCCCACCGCCATCCCCCGGGGTCCGCCGCGCCCCTGCGCCCCCCGCCGGCCTGCCGCGTGCCCCGTACGGACCACCCGGCGAACCCGGGATGACCGCATGCGCCCCCGCGTAGTTCTCGCCCTACGGTCCCGCGTACGGGCACTATGGCGAGGTGGTCGAAGACCGGACGGCTCCCGTGGCCGGCCCGCTGCAGCAGGCGGGCCGGGCGGTCGGCCGTGCCGTGCGCCGGCCGGTCGTCGGCGCCGGCAGGCGGATCCGCCGCGCCACCGACGCGCAGGGCGCGGGGGAGTCGGGCCTCGGGCGGCTGATGGAGCTGCACATGGTCAACGCCGCCGGCGACATGATGATCACCATCGCGCTGGCGTCGACGGTCTTCTTCTCCGTGCCGACGGACGAGGCCCGCGGCCGGGTCGCGCTCTACCTGGCCATAACGATGGCGCCGTTCGCCCTGCTCGCCCCCGTCGTCGGCCCGCTGCTGGACCGGATCCCGCACGGCCGTCGCGCCGCCATGGCCGGCACCATGCTGGCGCGTGTGCTGCTGGCGCTGGTGCTCTCGGGAGCGGTGAAGACCGGGGACCTGAGCCTGTATCCGGCGGCGCTCGGGGTGCTGGTGTGCTCCAAGTCGTACGGGGTGGTGCGCTCGGCCGTCGTGCCGCGGCTGCTGCCGCGGCGCATCTCGCTGGTGAAGGCCAACAGCAGGGTCACGCTCGCCGGGCTGCTCGCCACCGGCATCGCCGCGCCGGTCGGCGGGCTGCTGCACGTCATCGGCCCCGGCTTCCCGCTCTACGGGGCGATGGTCATCTTCGGTTTCGGCGTCTTCCTGGCGTTCCGGATGCCGCCGGTCGTCGACTCCGCGCGCGGCGAGGGCAAGGCGAAGCTGGCGTCGGGGGAGGAGAGCCGGCCGCGTACGCCGTCGAAGCCGGGGCTGCGCTCCGTCGGCCCCTCGGTGCTGCACGCGCTGCAGGCCAACTCCTCGCTGCGCGTGCTGTCGGGGATGATGACGCTCTTCCTGGCGTTCCTGCTGCGCGACAACCCGCCGGGCGGGCTGCGGCCGGAGCTGACGCTCGGCATGGCGGCGGTCGCCGCCGGCACGGGCAACGCGCTGGGCTCGGTCATCGGGTCCTGGCTGCGTTCCCGCGGGCCGGAGAAGCTGATCGCCCTGCTGCTGACGCTCGCCCTGGCGACGACGGTGCTGGCGTCGGTCTTCTACTCGCTGCCGGCGGTGATCTGGGTGGCGGCGATGGCGGGGTTCGCGCAGTCGCTGGCGAAGCTGTCGCTGGACGCGCTGATCCAGCGGGACGTGCCGGAGTACGTGCGCACGTCGGCGTTCGCGCGCTCCGAGACGGTGATCCAGTTGTCGTGGGTCGTGGGCGGCGCGATCGGCATCCTGCTGCCGCTGAACGGGGTCGGCGGCATGGCGGCGGGCGCGGTCGTCGTGGCCGTGGGGCTGGCGGTGACCGTGCGGGGACTGCTCACCGCCGCCCGGCACGGCACGCCGCACCCGCGCGTGGCCTGACCGGGGCCGACAGGTAGCCTGCCCGCATGACCCCAGCGCCCGCCACCACCGCGTTCTCCCGTGCCCGCGGCCTTCGCAGCCGTCGCGGCGCGGCGGCTCTCGGTGCCGTCGTCCTCTCCGCCTTCGCCCTGTCCGCGTGCGAGAAGCCGACGCCCGTGGCGCAGATCACGGTGGGAGCCCGGACGGCGAGCACGGAGGCGCAGTGCTACAACGACGGGAAAGACATCCCCAACGACGAGCTTGAGAGCTGTGTGTCGGAGAGCGCGGAGAAGTCGATCACGGTGGACGCCGGCGAACCGGTGCGGATCGGCGTGGAGCCGGACATCGCGGACAGCGGATGGGTCCTGTTCGTGGACGGGCGGCTGGTGACTCCGCAGCCGAGCAAGCACACCTACGTGTCGTACAACGCGGACCAGTTCTTCAACGCGCTGTCGCAGCCGGGGCAGGCGCCGGCGCCGAACGCGAAGGCGAAGGTCGGCATCGTGGAGATCGACGGCGACGGCGACTACAAGGGCGCGTGGAGCTTCGATCTGAAGCGGGAGCAGTCCTGACGGGACGGCGGCACGCGGCGGCGCACGGGTGGTGTCAGCGGACCGGCCTACCCTTGGGCGGGTGCGTGGGGGTGGTGTGATGGCCGGCGAAGACGCGGGGTCCGGTACGAAGGCGGACGACGTGCGGGACTCAGGGCCGGGGTCCGTCCCGGGGCCCGGGGCGCGGGTGCTGGTGGTCGTCGCCGTTGCCGCCGAGGCCGAGGCCGTCGCGCGGGCGGGACGGGGGTACGACGTCGTGGTCGGCGGCGTGGGACCCGCTGCCGCCGCCGCGGGCGCGGCCACCGCGCTGGCCGCGGCACCCGTTCCGTACGACCTCGTCATCGCCGCCGGAATCGGCGGCGGCTTCGCGGGTGCCGCGCCCGTGGGCGGTGTGGTCGTGGCGGACGAGATCGTGGCCGCGGACCTGGGGGCCGAGACGCCGGACGGCTTCGTGCCCGTCACGGAACTGGGCTTCGGCACCGTCGTGCACCGCCCGCCGCCGCGGGCGGCCCGGGCGGCGGCGGAAGCGACCGGTGCGGTGCTGGGTACCGTGCTGACCGTGTCCACCGTCACCGGCTCCGCCGAGCGGGCCGCCGCGCTGCTGCGCCGCCATCCGCGTGCCGCCGCCGAGGCCATGGAGGGTTTCGGCGTCGCCGAGGCCGCCGCCCGGCACGGCGTCCCGGTGCTGGAGATCCGCGCGGTGTCCAACGCCGTGGGCCCCCGCGACCGCGCCGCCTGGCGCATCCCGGCGGCGCTGACCGCCCTGACGGCCGCGTGCGCGGCCCTCCCCTGTGGAGAGGAGTCCCGATGACCTCGCCGAGCACCCCGGGCGCCGCCCCGGACCCGCTCCGGATCGCCTACTCCCCCTGCCCCAACGACACCTTCGTCTTCCACGCCTGGGCCCACGGCCTCGTCCCGGACGCCCCGCCGCTCGACGTCACCTTCGCCGACATCCACCTCACCAACGGCATGGCGGAGCGCGGCGAGCTCGACGTGCTCAAGGTCTCGTACGCCGTGCTGCCCTACGTTCTCGACCGCTACGCGCTCCTCCCCTGCGGCGGCGCTCTCGGCCGGGCCTGCGGGCCGCTGGTGCTGACCGCCGGGCCGCGGCGCCCCGGCGACCTCGCCGGGCGCACCGTCGCCGTGCCCAGCGAGCGGTCGACCGCCTACCTGCTCTTCCGGCTCTGGGCCGCGGCCGAGGTGCCGGGCGGGGTCGGGGAGGTCGTGGTCATGCCGTTCCACGAGATCATGCCCGCCGTCCGTGACGGCAAGGTCGACGCGGGGCTCGTCATCCACGAGGCCCGCTTCACCTATCAGGGTCACGGCCTCCACTGCCTGGCCGACATGGGCGAGCACTGGGAGGCCACCACCGGGCTGCCCATCCCCCTCGGCGCCATCGTCGCCCGCCGGGACCTCGGCGCGGGCACGCTGCACGCGCTCGCCGCGGCGACCCGCGCCTCGGTGCACCGGGCGTGGGAGGACCCGGAGGCGTCACGGGCGTACGTGAGGGAGCACGCGCAGGAGATGGACCCCGCGGTGGCGGACCAGCACATCGGCCTGTACGTCAACGAGTTCACCGCCGACCTCGGCGAGGACGGCTACGCGGCCGTGCGCGGCCTGCTCACCCGGGCGGCGGCGGAGGGCCTGGTGCCGTCCGTCCGCCCGGACACGCTGGCGTTCCCGTAGCGGCCGGTACGGGCCCGGGGCCCGGGGCGTCCGTACCCCTGCGCCCGCCCCTCAGACGTCCAACTGATCGGCGACGGCCCGGAGCATCCCGGCGATCTTGCGGCCGTGTGCCTTGTCCGGGTACCGGCCGCGTTCGAGCTGCTGGGTCACGCTCTCCAGCAGCGTCGTCAGATCCTGCACGATCGAGGCCAGCTCGTCCGGCTTGCGCCGCTGCGCGGCCGCGACCGACGGGGTGGGGTCCAGCAGCGTCACGGACAGCGCCTGGTCGCCGCGCTGCCCGGCCACCACGCCGAACTCGACGCGCTGACCCGGCCGGAGCGTCTCCACCCCGTCCGGCAGCACCGACGAGTGCACGAAGACGTCACCGCCGTCGTCGCGGGAGAGGAAGCCGAAGCCCTTCTCGCTGTTGAACCACTTGACTTTGCCGGTAGGCACGTGTCGTCGCCCTGTCTTCGTTTTCGTACTCGCTGCCGAAAGAGCAGGAGAGCGGGTCCAGTGACCCGCCACCTCAAGGCTAATGGTCCCCCGCGCGGTGACAAGATGTCGCCGGGTGCTTCCTCAGCGCATATCCCGCGCCCTCTACCCTGGTTGCGTGAACACCGAAACCTCCCGCCCCGGGGATCTGCTCGTGCGCGCCGGAGCGATCGTCTTCCTCGTCGGCGCACTCGGCACGTTCGCCACGTTCGTCCCGTTCTTCATCGGGGCGGATCCGCTGCCCACGCCCGCGTATCTGGTCTCGATGCTGATGGGCGTCGGCTTCGGGCTGGCGCTGGCCGGGCTCTTCCGCTCCGCGTCGGCGGCGCGGCGCGAGATCCGGCAGGCGGCGCCGTAGGGGCCGAGGCCCCCCCGCGTACGTCCCGCGCGGCTCCGTACCTCCCGCGGGCCAGGCCCTCCCGGCCGCCTCCTGCTTCGCAGCCCTTCGGGCCCTTCGGCTCTCAGCCCGCCGGCGCACCCGCCCGGTGCTGCGCCAGCCACTCCGGGAACGCCGTCAGATCCGGCAGGACGACATCCGCCCCCGCCGCCCGCAGCTCCGCCGCCGGGCACGGACCGGTGGCCACCGCCACCGACAGCACCCCCGCCGTACGCGCCCCGGCGACGTCCCCGACGTGGTCGCCGACGTACGCCGACGCCCCGTACTCCGTCAGGGCCTCCGCCTTCGCATCCGCCCACAGCCCGCCGACCACCGCGTCCGGGTCCAGGCCCAGGTGGTCGATGTGCAGCTTCGCCAGCGGGCGGCTCTTGGCGGTGACCACGAGCGCCCGCCCGCCCGCGGCCTGCACCGCCGCGATCGCCGCGGCGGCGCCGGGCAGGGCGGTGGCGGGGGCGATGCCGTGGTCGGGGTAGAGGGCGCGGTAGCGGTCGCCGAGGGCGGCCACACGGTCCGCGGGGAACCAGTTCGCCAGTTCGCTCTCCACCGGCGGACCCAGGCGGGAGATCACGAGGTCGGTGTCGACGTACACGCCGGTCTCGGCGACGAGCGCCTCGTACACCGCCTTGATGCCCAGCCGGGAGTCGATGAGGGTCATGTCCAGGTCGAAGCCGACGGTGAAGGACGGCGGCGGGGAGGAAGTACGCACCCCTCGATTCTGCCCGCCGCGGATGGCGACGGGACAGGCGGTGCACCGGGAGGGGGTCCGGGCCGCCGGCGCTTCGACGGGCGGGGCACCACCCACAGCCCTGCCGGCGCGCCCCGGGCCGCCCTACGTGCGCAGCCGTCGCCGTGCCCGCCACAGCAGGAAGAGCGTCGAGGCGACCGCCGCGAGCCGGACGAGGGCGGGCAGCATGTCCGAGAACTCCTGCCCCAGCGTCCCCTCCTGCAACGGCTCGCCCCACCGCTCCTGCTGACGCCCCCACAGCCACGCCAGCCCGGCGAACCCCACCGTGCCCGGCACACCGAGCGCGGCCCACTTCTTCTCCGCCATCGACAGCCGGCGCGAGGTGTACACCAGCGCCCAGCCGACGACCGACGCCATCCACTGACCGAGCGCGGCGCCCCCCAGCAGCGCGCCCATCGCCAGCACCTCCATCATGCCGGCGCTGCGCAGCAGTTCGCGGGTGGCGGTGGCGCGGCGGCGCGGGGGCGAGGGCTCCTCGTCCTCGTACGCCTCCTCGTCCTCCGCCTCCGCGGCCTCCCGGCGGGCCTGCTTGGCCTTGGCGGCCCGCGCCGCGCGGGCGGCGTTCGCCGCCCTGGCGGCCTTCGCGGCGCGGGCGGCGCGGCCCCCGGCGCCCCCGCCGCCCTTCCGGGCACCCTCCTCCTCGTCCTCCTCCGCGTCGCCGGCCTGCTGCTCCGGCGGCTGGAACAGCTCCGGCAGTTCGATGCCGCCGGTGAACCCCGGCACGGTGTCGGCGCCGCCGCCGGCACCGGGCATCGGGCCGGCCGACGGACCGGGCTCCACGCGCCACCAGTCGGGGTCGGCGTGCGTGCGGTCGAGTTCGTCCTCTCCGGCGAGGTGCGGCGGCGCGGCGGCGGTGGGGGGCGGCTCGGCGGGCGGGGTGAAGTCCTCGGGCGCGGGCCGGGGCACCCCGGGAGCGGGGCGTGCGGCCCGCTTCTGCTCCCGGCCGCCCGGCTCGGTGCCGGTACGCGGCCGGGGCAGCCGGCCCAGCCACCCCTCGGACCCGCCGACCCGTGGCCGCGGCAGCCGCGACGCGAGACCGCCGCCGGCCGGCGGCTGCCCGGGCTCCACCGCGACCTCCGGCACCGCGGAGGCGGGATCCCGTTTGGCGGCCTCGACGATGTCTCCGGGACTGCCGAACCGGGCGAGGACCTGCTTGACCGCGGACACGCTGTGCGCGCCCTCGGCGGCGCGCACCTTGTCGATACTGGCCCGCAGTTCGTTGACCAGCCGCATGCGCTGTCCGGAGGGCAGGGCACGCTGCTGTGCGATGTCGCCGACGCGGCTCAGGTAGTCGTATACGAGCTGGTCGCTCTCGATGCCCACCGAATCCCCTACGGCCGTGCGCTGTTGACCTCTCGACCGTACCGCGCGCACGGCCGCCCCCTCGCCCCCGCGCACGGCGCTCCGCGCCCGCGGCGGCCGGTGCGCCGCGCGTCCGCGGCGGCCGACCGCATACGCTGCGGCGGACAGGCATCCCCCCGCGACAAGGAGCCTCCGTGGACCCCGTGGACCCCGTGGACCCCCTGGACCCCGTGGCCGACCCCACCGCCCGGCTGCGCGCCGCCGCGCTCGACGCCTGGGCGGCGTCGGCCGCCCGCTTCCGGGAGGACGCCAACGCGGAGGAGGACCTGGCCCTCGGCGGCTACCGCGACCGCCTGGTGGTCGAGCTGGCCCAGAACGCCGCGGACGCGGCGGCCCGCGCGGGCGCGGCGGGCCGCCTGCGGCTGACGCTCTCCCGGGACGCCGCCGGCCCCGGCGGGCCGGCCGGGGTGCTCACCGTCGCCAACACCGGCGCCCCCCTCGACGCCTCCGGCGTCGAGTCGCTGTCCACCCTGCGGGCCTCCGCGAAGCGGGGGGAGGACACCGACGAGGCCGTGGGGCGGTTCGGCGTCGGGTTCTCCGCCGTGCTGGCCGTCAGCGACGCGCCGGAGGTCGTCTCCCGCGGCGGCGCCCGGGTGCGGTGGTCGCTGGCGGAGGCGCGGGAACTGGTCCGTACGACCGCCGCGCGCAACCCCGCGCTCGCCGACGAAGCCGCCCGCCGCGACGGCCACGTCCCGCTGCTCCGCCTCCCCCTGCCCCTCGCGGAGACCGGCGCACCGACCGTACCCGAGGGGTACGACACCGTCGTCCGTCTCCCGCTGCGCGACCCGGCCGCCGCCGCACTCGCCCGCCGTCTGCTCGCCGCCATCGACGACGCACTCCTGCTCGCCCTGCCCGGCCTCGCCGAGGTCGTCGTCGAGACCGACGACGGCGTACGCACGCTGCGCCGCCGCGAGGACGGCCCGTACACGGTCATCGAGGACACCGGCCGTACCGGCCGGCGGTCCCGCACCCGCGCCGGCGGCCCCGCGACCGCCGAACCGGACACCGCGCCGCCCGTCCCCGAACCCACCGCCGTCCGCTACCGCACCCGCACCGCCGCCGGCCGCCTCGACCCCCACCTGCTCGCCGACCGCCCCGTCGAAGAGCGCCTGCGCCCCACCTGGACCGTCACCTGGGCCGTCCCCGTGGCCCCCGACGGCACCCCCGCCGCACCGGCCACCGCCCCCGTACTCCACGCCCCCACCCCCACCGAGGAACCCCTGGGCGTCCCGGCGCTCCTCATCGCCTCCTTCCCTCTCGAACCCACCCGCCGCCACCTCGCGCCGGGCCCTCTCAGCGACTTCCTCGTCGCCCGCGCCGCCGACGCCTACGCCGGACTCCTCGCCGACTGGGACCCCCTGACCCCCGGCACCATCGACCTCGTACCCGGACCCCTCGGCCGCGGCGAGCTGGACGGCGCCCTGCGCGCCGGGATCCTGCGGCTGCTGCCCGGCATGGCGTTCCTGCCGCCCGCCGCGCCCGAAGAAGGCGCCAAGCCGCAGCCGCTGCGCCCCCGCGACGCGCTCATCGCCGAGGGCGCGGGCGCCGAGACGGTGCGCCGGCTCGGCGACGTCTTCCCGCATCTGCTCCCCGCCGGTCTCGAACGCCGCGGCGAACTGCGCACCCTGGGCGTCGCCCGCGTGCCGCTCGGCGAACTCGTCGAGCGGCTCAGCAGCGTCGAGCGCCCCGCCGCCTGGTGGCACGGCCTCTACGGCTCCCTCGCCGGCACCGACCCCGAGGAGCTGGGCGGCCTGCCGGTGCCGCTCGCCGACGGCCGCGTCGTCGTCGGCCCCCGGCAGGTGCTCCTGCCCGCCGGCGGCGACGACCGGCAGTCCGCCCGCCTCGCCCGGCTCGGGCTGCGCGTCGCCGACCCCGTCGCCGCGCACCCCGTGCTGGAGAAGCTCGGCGCGGTGCCCGCCACGCCGCGCGCGGTGCTGACGACGCCGCAGGTGCGGGCGGCGGTGGCGGGGTCGCTGGACGCGGGGGAGATCTGGTTCGACGAGGGGCCCGAGCAGGGCGCGCCGGGGCCGGAGGAGCTGGCGGACATCGTCCTCGGGCTGGTCCGCGACGCGCACCTGGAGCCGGGCGACGAACCGTGGCTGGCCGCCCTCGCGCTGCCCGACGAGGACGGCGACCCGGCCCCGGCCGGCGAACTCGTCTACCCCGGCAGCCCGTTCGCCGCCGTCATCCGACCGGGTGAGCTGGCGGTCTGCGCCGCCGACCTGGTCGAGCGGTGGGGCGAGGAGCCGTTGACGGCGGTCGGGGTGCAGGCGGACTTCGTGCTCGTACGGGCCGAGGACGTCGTCCTCGACCCCGACGAGCTGGAGCCCCGCGACGCCGCCTACCCCGAGGCGGACGACCCCGGGCTGCTCGACGCGGTGGACGTGTGGTGCGAGGACGTGCTCGACCAACTGCCGGAGACGCCCGTACCGCCGGTGCTCACCGAACTGGTGGGCGTGCGGGACCTGGACCTGGTCGACGACGCGCACTGGCCCCGCGCGCTCGCGCTGCTCTCCCGCCCGCCGCTGCGCGAGGCGCTGACCCGCCCGGCACGCGTCCTTCTGCCGAACGGGGAGGCGTTCCCCGTACGCCCGTACACCGCCTGGTGGCTGCGCGGCAACCCCGTACTCGACGGCCGCCCGCCCGCCGGCCTGCGCGCCGAGGGCGGCGACCCGCTGCTCGTCGGGCTGTACGAGCCGGCCGACGCCTCCGCGGTCGGCGACGAACAGGTCCTGCGCGCCCTGGGGGTACGCACCTCGGCCGCCGCCCTCCTCGACGAACCCGGCGGCGCCGCGGAACTCCTCGCCCGCCTCGCCGACCCCGCCCACGACGTCACCCCGGGCCGGCTCCACGCCCTGTACACCCTGCTCGCCGGACTCGACCCGGCCGACGTGACCCTCCCGGACGACCTCCGCGCGGTCCGCGACGGCGCCACGGAGGTGGTACCGGCCGGCGAGGCCCTGATCGCCGACGCCCCCGACCTGGTACCCCTGGCGGCCGGCCACCCCCTGCTCCCGGTCGCCCCGCCGCAGGCGGCGGCGCTGGGGGAGCTGCTCCAGGTCCGGCGGCTGACGGAGGCGTACGAGGCCCCGGTGGAGACGGCCGGCGACACCCGCGACGTCCCGGCGCCCGTACGGGACCTGCTGGGCCCGGACACCCCGGCGACGTACGAGGAACACGGGCGGCTGACGGCCGGCGGCACCGAACTCGACTGGCGCCGCACCCCGGACGGCACGCTCCACGCGGCGACGCTGGAGGGGCTGGCGGCGGGGCTCGCGTGGGCGACGGGCCAGTGGGGGCGCCGGTTCGAGGCGGCGGCGCTGCTGGAGGACCCGACACGGACGCGGGAGCTGGCGCAGGCCCGCTGGTTCGACTGAGAGGGCGGAACCGGGAGGGGCCGGACGAGCGGAACGACGGGAGGGGCCGGACGAGCGACAATGCCTCGTACGGCCCCCGGGGCGGGCGCGCCCCCGGCCGCCCCCGCCGGGACTACGCGGCCGGAGCCAGCTCCTCCGCCCGCTGCGACGGCACGAACGCGACGTGCTTGCGCCCCCGCCGCAGGTCTATCCGCAGCCGCAGCCCGCCGACCCTGGCGAGCACCAGACCCACGGTGAGGGCGGCCACCGCCGATATCACCCCGCAGGTCAGGAACCCGATCCGGGCGCCGAAGGTGTCCGTGGCCCAGCCCACGAGCGGGCCGCCGATCGGGGTCCCGCCGACGAACACCATCACGAACAGGCTCATCACCCGCCCGCGCATGGCCTCGTCCGTGGCGAGCTGGACGTTGGCGTTCGCGGTCGTGTTGAAGAGCAGCCCGAACGCGCCCAGAGGCACCAGCAGCGCCGCGAAGAGCCAGAACGCGGGCGACAGCGCCGCGACGATCTCCAGCACCCCGAAGGCCAGCGCCGCGAGCACCGTCAGCCGCATGCGGCTGACGCCCCGCCGGGCCGCGAACAGCGCGCCGCCGAGGGAACCGGCGGCCATCAGCGAGTTCAGCAGTCCGTACGTGCCGGCGTCGCCGTGGAAGACCTCGTCCACATAGGCCGTGAGCCAGATCGGGAAGTTGTAGCCGAACGTGCCGATGAAGCCGACCAGGACGATCGGCCACAGCAGCTCGGGCCGCCCGGCGACGTACCGCAGGCCCTCGCGCAACTGCCCCTTGCCGCGCGGTGCCCGCTCGATGCGGTGCAGCTCCGCGCTGCGCATGAGCAGCAGCCCGGTGATGGGGGCGAGGAACGACAGCCCGTTCAGCAGAAAGGCCCAGCCGCTGCCGACGGCCGTGATGAGCACACCGGCGACGGCCGGCCCGAGAAGCCGGGCGGTCTGGAAGTTGGCGGCGTTGAGACTGACCGCGTTCTGCATCTGGTCCTTGCCGACCAGCTCGGCGACGAACACCTGCCGCGCCGGGTTGTCGACGACGGTGGCGAGGCCGAGCAGGAACGCCATGAGGTAGACGTGCCACACCGTCACCGCTCCGCTCAGCGTGAGCGCCGCGAGCGCGAGGCCGATGAGGCCCATGGCTGTCTGGGTGGCGAGGAGCAGCTTGCGCTTGGGCAGCCGGTCGGCGAGGACGCCGCCGTAGAGGCCGAACAGCAGCATCGGCAGGAACTGCAGCGCGGTGGTGATACCGACGGCGGTGGCGGAGCCGGTGAGGCTGAGCACCAGCCAGTCCTGGGCGATGCGCTGCATCCAGGTACCGGTGTTGGAGACCACCTGGCCGCCGGCGAAGAGCCGGTAGTTGCGGATCCTCAGCGAGCTGAAGGTGCCGCCTCTGCTGCTCTCCTCTTCTGCTTCGTAGTCATCGGGTGTGGGTGCGGGTGCGGAGTCTGCTCCGGGTCCCGTACTCAAGGCGTTCTCCTCCGGTCATCGTCCTTCGTCAGCGTGGTGCAGCCTCCGTCATCGGCAGGTGGGCGAGCTTTTCGAGCACCGGCGCGGCGTCGCGCAGCGTGGCCCACTCCTCCTCGGACAGACCGCCGGCCAGCTCGGCCAGCCAGGCGTTGCGCCGGCGGCGGCTCTCCTCGAGCATCGCCTCGGCCTGCTCGGTCTGGCTGACGACCTTCTGCCGCCGGTCCTCCGGGTGCGGATCCAGCCGGACCAGCCCCTTGCTCTCCAGCATGGTGACGATGCGCGTCATCGACGGTGGCTGGACGTGCTCCTTGCGCGCCAGCTCCCCGGGGCCGAGCGGACCGCAGCGGAAGAGCGTGCCGAGCACCGACATCTCGGTCGGGCTCAGCGACTCGTCCACGCGCTGGTGCCGCAGCCGGCGGGTCAGCCGCATGATCGCGGAGCGGAGCGAGTTCACCGCGGCGGCGTTCTCCTCCTGGGACAGGTCAGGCATGTTCATTAGAATACCTCATTACTTTGGCTAAGTAAAATCCAGGAGTCGAGACACAGGAGTCGAGACAGAGGAGATTACGGCCTGAGTGTCCGCGCCATCCGGAGGGATGGCCACGCGTGGGAGGGGTCGGCTCCGGATGGGCTGCGGGTGACGCTGGGTGCCACGGGGGACGTATGCGCTGGATCTGCGGACAGAGGGGCGCAGTGCGACCAGAGTGCGCAAGGGGTGTAGAGGGCAACTTCCTCGACCGCGTCCGCACCCACGCGGGGATGCCGGAGAGGCCGGTGCAGGGGTACGTGCCGCAATGACTGGGACGCAATGACTGGGACGTAACGACTGGGACGTAACGACTGCGACGAAGCTTCCGCGCGCCGGCGGAAGAATCCGGCCTGCCTCGCCACTGACAGGCGTCTGCGTCGAGTCCGGCGGCTGCCAACGCGAACCCATGGCGGGACGGCGCCCGCGGAAAGGTGCGGTGTGCCGGGGGGCCGGGCCGACTGGGCGGGGTCGTCGCCCGGGGATGGGATCGCGTCCCGCCGGGTGGTGCAGCCGTTCTGGCGAGCGGAAGGCCGAGGTCGCGTGGCTGCGGCGCCCTCCCCTCCGGCGGGCCGGCCGGGGGCGGGCAACCCGCGACCGGCGAGGACCGCCGTACCGGCGCCCGCGGAGACGTGTCTGCCGCCATCGAAGCGGGCCGCCCGGGCCCGACGCCTACACCACTGCAAGGGATGCGACCCCGGCCGGTGTACGGGGGGTGTCGGTGTCGGGGTGGGAGTCCGGCGGTGACGGAGGCGGTGTCGGAGGGGTCCGTGTCGGGGTGGGCGGTGCCGTGCGGCGGGCCGGGTGCGGGGGTGTCGGTGTCGGGGTGGGCGGTGTCGTGCGGCGGGCCGGGTGCGGGGGTGTCGGTGTCGGGGCGGACGGTGCCGTGCGGTGGGCCGGGTGCGGGGGTGTCGTGCGGCGGGCCGGGTGCGGGGGTGTCGGTGTCGGGGCGGACGGTGCCGTGCGGCGGGCCGGGTGCGGGGGTGTCGGTGTCGGGGTGGGGCGGTGTCGTGGGGGCTCCCCCCGGGCCACCCCGCTTGTTGATTGTCGGGCCTGCGTCCGG
>NZ_AXVU01000021.1:0-128766 GCF_000482585.1 Streptomyces sp. CNQ329
CCGCCGCGGATTCCTCTGGCGGGTGACGCGGGGCGGCTGGTGGATCCGGAGTACTGGGTGCGTCAGGTGCGTGAGCCGGTCCGGTTCGCCGACGCCGTCGATGCCCTGCGTGCCGAGGGCGTGACCACGTACGTCGAGGTGGGCCCCGACGCGGCACTGACCACCCTCGCCACCGAATGCCTCGACGGCACCCCGCACCTCGCGGTGCCCCTCCAGCGGCGTACCCGCGACCAGCGCCACACCCTCCTCACCGCCGTGGCCACCCTCCACACCCACCACGCCGCCACCCCCGACTGGCCCGCCCTCCTCCCCGACGCCCGCCTCACCGACCTGCCCACCTACCCCTTCCAGCGGCAGCGCCACTGGCTCGCCCCCGCCGCTTCGACCGGCGACGTCACCCACGCCGGCCTCGGCCCCACCGAACACCCCCTCCTCGGCGCGGTCGTCGAACTCGCCGACGCCACCGCCGACGGCCTCGTCCTCACCGGCCGGCTCTCCCTCCACACGCACCCCTGGCTCGCCGACCACGCCGTGTCCGGCTCGGTGCTCCTCCCCGGCACGGCGCTGGTCGAGCTGGCGCTGCACGCCGCGCAGCAGCTCGGCGGCGGCCACGTCGACGAGTTGACCCTCGCCGTCCCCCTGCGCGTCCCGGCGACCGGCGCCCTCGACATCCAGGTGGCCGTGGGCGCGGGTGACGCGGACGGCCGCCGGCCCGTCAGCGTCCACTCCCGTCCCGCCGGTGACGCGGACGCCCCGCCGTGGACCCGCCACGCCGAGGGAACGCTCGTCCCCACCGCCGAGGCCCACTCCGAGCCCTCAGCCGGCACCGCATGGCCGCCGCCCGACGCCCACGCCCTGCACCTGACCGACGCCTACCGCTCACTGACCGAGCGCGGCTACCACTACGGGCCCACCTTCCGCGCGCTCCGGCACCTGTGGCGGGCAGCCGACGGTGACGAGCTGTACGCCGACGTCACCCTGCCCGACGACGCCGCAGCCGACGCCGACGCCTTCGGCATCCACCCCGCCCTCTTCGACGCCGCCCTGCACGCCCTCGTCCTCGCCGCCGGGACCGAAAAGGCGGACGCCGCCGACGAGGCCGTCCGGCTCCCCTTCGCCTGGGCGGGCGTGCGCCTGCACGCCACCGGCGCCACCACCCTGCGCGTACGCCTCACCCCCGCCGGCCCCGACACGGTCACCCTGCACGCCGTCGACCCGGCGGGGCAGCCGGTTCTTTCCGTGGACCGGCTGACGCTGCGGGCTGTCGCGCCCGACGACGGGGCCGCGGCCCCGGCCGGCGACATGCTGTTCCGCCGGGAGTGGGTCCCGCTGCCGGACATCCCGCGTGCGGAGGCGGGCCGTTGGGCCGCTCTGCGCGCAGCGCCCTGGGCGGGCTTCGAGGGGCCCGTCTTCGCCGGCCCCGACGAGCTGGCCGCCGCCGTGGCGGCCGGCGGGACCGAACCGCCCGACGCGGTCTTCGCGCCCCTCGCCCCCGCCCGCGACGCGGAGCCCGAGGCGGCGGAGACGATCCACGCGGCCTGTGCGGAGGCCCTGTCCCTCGTCCGGTCCTGGGTGGCGGACGACCGGCTCGCCCCCGCCCGGCTCGTGCTGGTGAGCGCCGGGGGCGCGGTGCCGGAGCTGGTGCGGGCGCCGGTTCAGGCCCTCGTGCGGGTCGCGGAGTCGGAGCACCCGGGCCGCTTCGTCCTCCTGGATCTGCAGTCGGACCCCGCCCCGGACCCTCTCCCGACCCCGAAGGCCGCCGCGGCGGCACTGGCCGCCGGAGAGCCGCAGGTGGGGCTCCGCAACGGCCGGCTGTCCGCCCCCCGCCTGACCCGCCACCGCCCGGAACCCGGCTCCGGCTCCGACCCGTCGGCCGCCGCCTGGGCCGCCGACCCCGACGGCACCGTCCTCGTCACGGGCACCGGCACCCTGGCCGCCCTGGTCGCCAGGCACCTCGTCTCCCACCACGGCGTCCGCCACCTCCACCTCGTCTCCCGCCGGGGCGACCGGGCACCCCACGCCGCCCGGCTCCGCACCGAACTCACGTCTCTGGGCGCCGCCACCGTCACCGTCACCGCCTGCGACCTGACCGATCCGCAGGCCGCCCGCGCGCTGATCGACGGCCTCGACCCCGGCCACCCGCTCCGCGCCGTCGTCCACACCGCCGGGGTCCTCGACGACGCGCCGGTCACCGCCCTCACGCCGGAACGCCTGCGCGCGGTCCTCGCCCCGAAAGTCGACGCGACCCTCCACCTCCACCGGGCGACCGCTCACCTCCCGGACGTCGCGTTCGTTCTCTTCTCCTCCACGACCGCCACCCTGGCCACCCCCGGCCAGGCCAACTACGCCGCCGCCAACGCCTTCCTCGACGCCCTCGCCCAGCACCGGCCCCGTACCCGCTCCATCGGCTGGGGCCTGTGGGCGGAGACGAGTGGCATCACCGCCCACCTGACGGAGGCGGACCTCGCGCGGATGGCGCGGCTCGGCCTGCTGCCGTTGGAGACACCACAGGCCCTCGCCCTCTTCGACGCCGCGACCCGCGACGCGGCGCCCGGTCTCGCCGCCGTACGGTTCGAGCCCGCCGCGCTCCGCGCCCGCGCCGCGGACGGGACGCTGCCCCCGCCGCTCCGCGCCCTCGTCCCCGCCGCCACCGCACCGCGCCGCGCCCGGCGGTCGTCGGGCGGCACCTCGGCCGTGCCGCTCGCCGACCGGCTCGCCGGACTCGGCCCGAAGGAGCGGAAGGCGGCCCTGCTCGACCTCGTGGCGGGCGAGGTCGCCGCCGTGCTCGGCCATCCGCGCACCACCCCGATCGAGCCGACCCGCGGCTTCAAGGACCTCGGCTTCGACTCGCTGACGGCCGTGCAGTTGCGCAACCGCCTCGCCGACACCGTCGGCCGGCGCCTGCCCGCCACCCTCGTCTTCGACTACCCGGACCCGCTGGCCCTCGCCGACCACCTGGGCACCCAACTCCTCGGCGACCGGGCCGAGTCCGCGCCCACCGCGGCACCGCCCGCCACGGCCGTCGAGAACGAGCCGATCGCCATCGTCGGCATGGCCTGCCGCTACCCCGGCGGCGTCACCTCCCCGGCGGAGCTGTGGCAGCTCGTCGCCACCGGCCGCGACGCCGTGACCCCCTTCCCCACCAACCGCGGCTGGGGCCTGCACACCCTCTTCCACCCCGACCCCGACCACCCCGGCACCAGCTACGCGCGACACGGCGGATTCCTGCACGACGCGGGCGACTTCGACGCGGACTTCTTCGGGATCTCGCCGCGGGAGGCGCTGGCGATGGATCCGCAGCAGCGGTTGCTGCTGGAGACGAGCTGGGAGGCGTTCGAGCGGGCCGGCATCGACCCGTCGGCGGTGCGCGGCAGCCGCACCGGCGTCTTCACGGGGCTGATGTACCACGACTACGCCGCCTGGCTCCCGGAGCTGCCGGACGAGGTCGCGGGCTACGTGGGCACGGGCAACACCGGCAGCGTGGCGTCGGGTCGGGTGTCGTATGCGTTCGGTCTTGAGGGGCCGGCGGTGACGGTGGATACGGCGTGTTCGTCGTCGTTGGTGGCGTTGCATCTGGCGGCGCAGTCGTTGCGGTCGGGTGAGTGTGAGGTGGCGCTCGCGGGTGGTGTGACGGTGATGGCGAGTCCGGGGACGTTTGTGGAGTTCAGTCGTCAGCGTGGGCTGGCGCCGGACGGCCGGTGCAAGTCGTTTGCGGCGGGTGCGGATGGTACGGGGTGGGCTGAGGGTGTCGGGGTGCTGGTGGTCGAGCGGTTGTCCGTTGCCCGCCGCCATGGGCATCGGGTGCTGGCGGTGGTGCGCGGTTCGGCGGTGAATCAGGACGGGGCGAGCAACGGGCTGACCGCGCCGAACGGGCCGTCGCAGCAGCGGGTCATCCGCGCGGCGCTCGACAACGCCGGGCTGACCCCGGAAGACATCGACGCCGTGGAGGCGCACGGCACCGGCACGGAGCTGGGCGACCCGATCGAGGCGGAGGCGCTGCTGGCGACCTACGGCCAGGGGCGGGCCGAGGACCGGCCGCTGTGGCTGGGGTCGATCAAGTCGAACATCGGGCACGCCCAGGCGGCGGCGGGAGTCGCGGGGATCATCAAGATGGTCGAAGCCATGCGGCACGGGGAGTTGCCCGCGACCCTGCACGCGGAGGAGCCGACGCCCCACGTGGACTGGGAGTCCGGCGCCGTACGCCTGCTGACCGAGCCCCGTCCGTGGCCGGAAGCGGAGCGGGCGCGCCGCGTCGCGGTTTCGTCGTTCGGCATCAGCGGCACCAACGCGCACGTGATCCTCGAACAGGCCCCGGACGCCCCCGGGGCCCGGGAGTCGTCACCTCCGCCGGCGCTGCTGTGGCCGCTGTCGGCGAAGTCGCCGGCCGCGCTGGCGGCCCAGGCCGCCCGGCTCGTACGCCATCTGGACGCCGAGCCGGATCTTCACTCCGCCGACGTCGCCGCCACGCTGGCGAGGGCCCGGGCCGACCACCGGCACCGCGCCGTGGTCCTCGACGGCGACCGCGCCGCCCTGGCCGCGCTGGCGGAGGGCGCAACCCACCCCCACCTCGTCACCGGTCCGGCCGCCGGCCCCGAGTCGGGCAGGCTGGCGTTCCTCTTCTCCGGTCAGGGCAGTCAGTTCCCGGGGATGGGGCGGGAGTTGTATGACGCGTTTCCCGCGTTCGCCGCGGCGCTGGACGAGGTCACGGCCGCTGTGGACCCGCATGTGGATCGTCCGCTGCGTGAGGTGATGTTCGCGGGGGAGGCGGAGGTGCTGGGCCGGACCCGGTATGCCCAGCCCGCGTTGTTCGCGCTGGAGGTCGCTCTCTTCCGGCTGCTTGAGCACTGGGGTATCTCCCCGGACTGTCTGGCGGGTCATTCCGTGGGGGAGGTGGCCGCGGCGCACTGTGCGGGTGTCCTTGATCTCGCGGATGCCGCGTTGCTGGTGGCCACCCGGGCTCGCCTGATGCAGGAGATGCCGGCGACCGGCGTGATGATCTCTGTGCAGGCGTCCGAGGAAGAGGTTGCACCGCTTCTGACCGAGGGCGTGGCGATCGCCGCTTTCAACAGTCCTGTCTCCACGGTCGTTTCGGGTGAGGCGGGGGCGGCTCGGGCGGTGGCGGAGGGTTTCCGGTCGCGTGAGCTGCATGTCAGCCATGCGTTTCACTCGCCGCACATGGACGGGATGCTGGATCCGTTCCGCGAGGTCGTCCGCACGCTCACCTTCCACCCGCCGCGGATTCCTCTGGCGGGTGACGCGGAGCGGCTGGTGGATCCGGAGTACTGGGTGCGTCAGGTGCGTGAGCCGGTCCGGTTCGCCGACGCGGTCGATGCGCTGCGTGCAGCCGGTGTGACCACGTACGCCGAAATCGGCCCCGACGCCGCACTCACCACCCTCGCCACCGAATGCCTCGACGGCACCCCGCACCTGGCGGTGCCCCTCCAGCGGCGTACCCGCGATCAGCGCCACACCCTCCTCACCGCCCTGGCCACCCTCCACACCCACCACGCCGCCACCCCCGACTGGCCCGCCGTCCTCCCCGACGCGCCCCTCGCCGACCTGCCCACCTACCCCTTCCAGCGGCAGCACCACTGGCTCACCCCACCCGAGACCGCGACGACGCGCGCCGCCCTCGACTCGTGGCGCTACACCCTCACCTGGCAGCCTCACGACCCCCCGCCCTCACCCGCTCCCGCCCTCACCGGCACCTGGCTGCTCCTCACCCCCGCCGGCGCCGCCCCGCCCGCCGACCTCGTCGCCGCTCTCGACGGCGCCGGCGCGTCCACCACCACCGACCCCGGCCACCCCGGCGTCACCGCCGTCCTCAACCTCGACCCCGACCCGTCCTCCGCCCTCCGCCTCCTCCACCGCCCGCAGTTCGCCGCCGCGCCGCAGTGGACCCTCACCACCCACGCCGTCCACACCGGACCCCACGACCCGCCCCCGGACCCGGACCAGGCACGGACCTGGGGGCTCGGCCGGGTGGCCGCGCTCGAACACCCCGAGCGCTTCGCCGGGCTCGTCGACCTGCCCCGCGCGCCCCGCCCCGTCCACTACGCCCGGCTCGTCCGGCACCTCGCCACCGCTGACCACACCCACGAGGCCCAGCTCGCCGTGCGTGACGACGCCGCGTACGTTCCGCGCCTCACCCGCGCACCGCACGCCGGCCCACCCCCCGCCGCGTACCACTTCCGCGACACCTCTCTCGTCACCGGCGGCACGACCGGCATGGGACTGCTCGTCGCCCGCCATCTCGCCCGTGCCGGAGCCGACCACCTGCTGCTCACCCGCGCCCCCGACGGCGGCCCGGACCAGGAACCAGGCGCGTCGACCGCGGGCCTCACCGCCGAGCTGACCGCCGCGGGCGCCGGTGTCGTCACCGTCGTCGACACCGACCTCCGCGACCGCGACGCCGTACGCGCTCTCCTCGCCTCCGTGCCTCCCGACCGGCCGCTCACCACCATCATCCACACCGCCGAGGCCGACACCTGGTCCCCGCTGGCCGATCTGACCCCCGACGACCTCGCCGACGTCCTGTCCGTACGCGCCGGAGGCGCCGGGCTGCTGCATGAGCTGACCCTCGAACGCGGCCTGGCCCCGGACGCGTTCGTCCTCTTCTCCTCCGTCGCCGGCGTGTGGGGGAGCGCGGGGCAGGGCGCGCACGCCGCCGGGGTGGCGTATCTGGACGCGCTCGCGCACGCCCGGCGTGCGGCCGGGCTGGCGGCCACGTCGATCGCCTGGGGGCCGTGGGCGGACGTGTCCGTCGGCGTGCCGGACGGCGCCGTCGATGCGGACCGGCAGGCGCAGCTCGCGCGGCGCGGGCTCGGCGGGCTGCCGGCCGGGCCGGCCCTCGCCGCGCTGCAGCAGGCGCTCGACCACGACGAGACCTTCGTCGCCGTCGCGGACGTCGACTGGGCGCGCCTCGCGCCGGTGTTCGCCTCCATACGCCCCAGCCCTCTCCTCTTCTCCCTGCCCGAGGCGGCCGGGGCCCTGGGGCGGGGAGACGACGACGCCGGGAGCGGCGCAGAGGCGGCCGGTGACGCCGGCGCCTCCGCGTTCGCGACGCGCCTGGCCGCGCTGGACCCGGACGAACGCGCGGCGGAGGTGCTCGCCCTGGTGCGTACGGCCGCCGCCGAGGTGCTCGGCCATCCCGGGGCGGCGGCGGTGGACCCGTCCCGGCCGTTCCAGGACCTCGGTTTCGACTCGCTCGCCGCCGTGTCGCTGCGCAACCGGCTCGGCGAGGCGGCCGGCCTGACGCTGCCGTCGACCCTCGTCTTCGACCATCCGACACCGGCTGCGGTCGCGGAGTTCCTGACCGGCGAACTGCTGGGCACGGCCGGGGCCGAGGCGCCGGAGACCGCGTACGGGCCCACGGACCACGGGCTCGCGGGCTACGACGCCGCGTACGCCTCGCGACCGGAGGTCGCGAGGGCCGTGGCCGGGTTCACCGACGACGAGTTGTTCGCGTTCATCGACGAGCGGCTGGGCGCCTTCGGGTCCGGCCGCGGCCACCACTGAGGACCGCCATGGCGAATACGGCCAACGAGGCGCGCCTCCGGGACTACCTGGAGCGCGTGACCGTCGACCTGCACGAGGCGCTGCGCCGGCTGCACCGGGCCGACCTGCGCGAGCGCGAGCCCGTCGCCGTCGTCGGCATGGCCTGCCGCTTCCCCGGCGGCGTCGCGACGCCGCGGGAGCTGTGGGAGCTGCTGGCCGCGGGGCGGGACGCCATCGGCGGCTTCCCCGCGGACCGCGGCTGGGACCTGGACGGGCTCTACCACCCGGACCCCGACCACCCGGGCACCAGCTACGTCCGGCACGGCGGTTTCCTGTACGACGCGGGCGACTTCGACGCCGAGTTCTTCGGCATCTCGCCGCGCGAGGCCCTCGCGATGGACCCGCAGCAGCGGCTGGCGCTGGAGACCGCGTGGGAGGCGGTCGAGCGGGCGGGCGTCGACGTGTCCGCCCTCGCGGGCAGCCGGACCGGCGTCTTCGTCGGGACCAGCGGCCAGGACTACGGGATGCTCACGACGACGACCGCCGACCGCGTCGAGGGCTACGTGATGACGGGCAACGCCGCCAGCGTGCTGTCCGGGCGGCTGTCGTACACCCTGGGCCTGGAGGGCCCGGCGCTGACGGTGGACACCGCCTGTTCGTCGTCGCTGGTGAGCACGCACGTCGCCGTGGGGTCGCTGCGCGCGGGGGAGTGCGACCTGGCGCTCGCGGGCGGGGTGACGGTGCTGGCCACGCCCGCCGGGTTCGTGGAGTTCAGCCGGCAGCGGGGGCTGGCGCCGGACGGGCGCTGCAAGTCGTTCGCGGCGGCGGCGGACGGCACCGCGTGGGGCGAGGGCGTGGGGATGCTGCTGCTGGAGCGGCTGTCCGACGCGCGCCGGAACGGCCACCCGGTGCTCGCGGTGATCCGCGGCTCGGCCGTCAACCAGGACGGCGCGAGCAACGGCCTGTCCGCCCCCAACGGGCCGTCGCAGCAGCGCGTCATCCGCGCCGCCCTCGCCGCCGCCGGGCTGGCGCCCGAGGACGTCGACGCCGTGGAGGCGCACGGCACGGGCACCCGGCTCGGCGACCCGATCGAGGCGCAGGCGCTGCTCGCCGCGTACGGCCGCGGGCGGTCGGCGGAACGGCCGCTGTGGCTCGGCTCGTTGAAGTCGAACTTCGGCCACACGGCGGCGGCGGCCGGGGTCGCGGGGATCATCAAGATGGTCCTGTCGCTGCGGCACGGGCAGTTGCCCGCCACCCTCCACGTGGACGAGCCGACGCCGCACGTCGACTGGACGACGGGGCACGTACGGCTGCTGACGGAACGTACGGACTGGGCGGCGGCGGACCGGCCGCGGCGGGCGGGGGTGTCGGCGTTCGGGGTCAGCGGCACCAATGCGCACCTGATCGTGGAGGAGGCTCCTCAGGCGCCCGACGCGTCGGAGGCGCAGGATCCCGGCGGCGGCGCTACGGGCGGGAAGGCCCCGCTGGTGATCGGCACCGGCACCGGCACCGGACCCGCGGTGCCGTGGCCGCTGTCGGCCCGTACCGAGGACGATCTCCGCGCCCAGGCCGCCCGCCTGCACGACCACCTCGGTTCGGGAACCCCGGTGCTGGACACCGGGTTCACCCTGGCCGCGGGCCGGCGCTCGTTCCCGCACCGGGCGGTGGTGACCGCCGCCGACGCGGACGGCTTCGCGCAGGGACTGCGGGCCCTGGCCGAGGGGCGGTCGGCGGCGGGCGTGGTACGGGGACGGGCGAACGGGCCGGGCGCGGCCCCGGAGGGCGGCGGCGCCGCCCCGGGGCCGGTGTTCCTCTTCGGCGGCGGCGGGTCGCACTGGGCCGGGATGGGCCGCGAACTCCTCGACGCCTCCCCGGTGTTCGCCGCGCACATCGCCGCCTGCGAAGAGGCACTGGCCCCGCACGTCGACTGGTCGCTGCGCGACGTCCTCCGGCACGCCGAGGGCCCCGAGCTGGAGCGCGCCGACGTCGTCCAGCCCGCGCAGTGGGCCGTCGCCGTGGCGCTCGCCGAGCTGTGGCAGGCGTGCGGCGTGCGCCCCGCGACCGTCGTGGGCCACTCGCAGGGCGAGATCGCCGCGGCCGTCGTGGCGGGCGGGCTCTCCCTCGCCGACGGCGCCGCCGTCATCGCCCACCGCGGCGCCGTGCTGCACACTCTCGCCGGGCAGGGCGGCATGGCCGTCGTACCGCTGCCCGAGGACGACGCCGCCGGCCGGCTCGCGCCCTACGCCGACCGGCTCACGGTCGCGGCCGTCAACGGACCGGCGGGTGTCGTGGTCTCCGGCGAGAATGCGGCGCTGGACGAGCTGCTGGCGGTCCTCGGCAAGGAGGAGGTCGACGCCCGCAGGGTCCGGGTGGACTTCGCCGCGCACTCGCCGCAGATCGAGCCGCTGCGCGCCGGACTCCTCGCGGGCTGGCGGGACATCCGGCCGCGGCGGGGGCGGGTGCGGTTCGTCTCGACGGTCACCGGCCGGCCCTTCGACACCGCCGGACTCGACGCCGGCTACTGGTACCGCAACGCGCGCGGCACCGTCCGCTTCGGGGCCGCCGTCGCAAGCCTGGCGGGGGCGGGGCACCGGGCGTTCATCGAGGTGGGCGCCCATCCGGTGCTCACGGGGGCGGTGCAGGACGTCCTCGACGCGGAGGGCGCGGAGGCCGGCTCGGCGGTGCTCGGCTCGCTGCGGCGGGACGACGGCGGCGCCGGCCGGTTCGTCACCGCGCTGGGAGAGGCGTACGCGGCCGGGCTGCCGGTCGCGTGGCCGGAGCTGTTCGCCGGCACCGGCGCCCGCCGCCGCGAGCTGCCCACCTACCCCTTCCGGCGCGAGCGGTTCTGGCTCGCCCCGGCCGCGAAGGGCACGGGGGGCACCGGGCCGGACGACTGGTTCTGGGACCACGTGCGGCAGCGGGACTCCCGGACCCTGGGCCAGGCCGTGGGCGTGGAGCCCGCAGCACTCGACACCGTGCTGCCGGCGCTCGCCGACTGGCGCGCCCGGGGGGAGGAGAGCGCCGCCCGGGACCGGCTGCGCTACCGGGTGGTGTGGCGCGCGGCGGCCCGGCCGGGAGACGCGGCGCGTCTCGACGGCGACTGGCTGGTCGTCGCCCCCGCCGACGCGGGCGCCGAAGCCGACGCCGCCGTACGGGCGTTGACCGCACGCGGCGCGCGCTGCCGCCCGCTGCGGGTCGACACCGCCACCGCCACGCGCGCGTCGCTGGCCGGACGGCTGCGCGAAGCGGCCCCGGCGGGCGCGGCGGGCGTGCTCTCGCTGCTGGCCCTCGACGGGCCGGGTCCGCCCGGCGACCGGATCCTCACCCCCGGCATGGCCGCCACCCTGGCGCTGGCGCAGGGCGCCGCCGACGCCGCGCTCGACGCCCCGCTGTGGGTGGTGACCAGGGGCGCCGTCGCCGTCGATGCGGAGCACGAGGCCCCGGAGCCGGACCAGGCCGCGGTCTGGGGGCTCGGCCGGGCGGTCGCCCACGAGCACCCGGGGCGGTGGGGCGGCCTCGTGGACCTGCCGAAGGCGGACGAGCCGCAGACGGACGAGCCGCGGGAGGCCCCGGCGAGCGAGGACATCCCCCGGGACGTCCCGCCGCAGCGGTGTCTGCCCCGCGAAGACGGGCCGCCGGACGGCCCCTGGGCCGGTCTGGCCGAGGCCCTCACCCTCGCCGCCGCCGACGGCACGCGCCGCGAGGACGAGGTGGCCGTACGCCCCGAAGGCACCTTCCTCCGCCGCCTCGTCCGCGCCCGCCCCGCGGGCCGCGCGACCCCCGGCTGGCAGCCCCACGGCACCGTGCTCGTGGCCGGCCCGGACGACGGCCCGCGCGCCGACGCCGCGCGCCTGCTCGCGGCCGGCGGAGCGGCGCACGTGCTGCTCGCCGGCGGCACCCGGGCCCGTACGGACGCGGAGGCCGCGGAGCTGACGGCCGCCGGGATCCCGGCCACGGCCCTCGACCCCCGCCCGGACCTCGACGCCGCCCTGGCGGACCTGCCGCCCGACCGGCCGCTCACCGCCGTCGTCCACACCGGCACGGCGCCCGGGGACATGCCGGTCGACCGGCTCACCCCCGACCGGCTTGCCGCGGGCCTCGCGGCGACCGAGGAGGCCGGCGCGCTGCTGGCGCAGCTTCAGGGCCGGCCGCTGGAGGCGCTGGTGTGCTTCTCCTCCGTCGCCGCGACCTTCGGAGGCGCCGGCCAGGGGGCGTACGCGGCCTGCTGCGCGCGCCTGGAAGCGCGGGCCGAAGGGCTGCGGACGGCCCTCGGTCTGCCGGTGGCGTCCGTCGCCTGGGGCCCGTGGAGCGGGACCGGCGGACCGGAGGAGCAGCGGTTCGCCCGCGCCGGTCTCGGGCAGCTCGGCCCCGCGGAGATGCTGCACGGGATGCGGTGGGCCGTGGCCGGGGGCGGGGCGGGGGACGACGGGGTCGCGGTGGTCGCGGACGTCGACTGGGAGCGGTTCGCCGCCGCCTACGGCGCGGCCCGCCCCGGCGCGCTCCTCGCCGAGCTGGCCCCCGGCTCGCCCGTACGCACCGCAGGACCGGCCGGGGACGGCGCCGGGCCGGCGCCGCGGCGGCTGGCGGACGCCACCGGCGAGGAGCTGCGCGGGCTGCTGGCCGAGCTGGTCAGGACCGAGGTCGCGGCCGTGCTCGGCCACGCCGACCCCGCGGCGCTGCCCGACCGGGGACTGCTGGAGCTGGGCTTCGACTCGCTCACCACCGTCGAACTCCGCAACCGGCTCAACACCGCCACCGGCGCCCGCCTCCCGGCGGCCGTCCTCACCCGGAACCCCGACCTGGCCGCGCTCACGGAGCAGTTGTACGCCGAGCTGTCCCCCGCACTTGGGACGCCCGGTTCGTCCGACACGGGCGGCGGCTTCCTGCCCGCGATGTTCCGCAACGCGCTGGCGCAGGGCCGGTCGCGGGAGTTCGTCGACCTGCTGGGCCAGGCGGCTTCGTTCCGTACCACGTTCACCGGCCCGGACGATCCCGGCGCGCTCCCCGCGCCCGTCGCCCTCACCACCGAGGGCGCCGGCCCGCGGCTGCTCGCGCTGCCCAGCGCGCTGGCGGCGTCCGGGCCCCACCAGTTCGCGCGGCTCGCCGCCGCGCTGCGCGGCGACGGCCACCGGGTGACCGCGCTGCCCCTGCCCGGCTTCCGCGCGGACGAACCGCTGCCCGCGAGCCTGCCGGCGCTGCTCGACGCCCTGGCCGCCGCCGCCTCGCAGGCCGCGGACGACGCGCCGTTCGCCCTCGTCGGGTACTCCTCCGGCGGGCTGCTCGGGCACGCGGTGGCGGAGCGGCTGGGGGCCACGGCCGTGGTGCTGCTCGACAGCCGGCCGCTGACCGCGTACAGCCCGGCCGACCATCCGGAGCTGCTCGACGGCGTCGCCGCGCGGATGGACGTCATCGACGACACCCGCCTCACCGCAATGGGCCGCTACCTGGAACTCCTGCACACCCTGCACCCCCAGCCCACCGAAGTCCCCACCCTGCTGGCCGCCGCGGAGCGGCCGATCCCGGCCCGGCCCGTGCCGTGGCCGCTGCCGCACACCGAGGTCGTCGTGCCGGGCGATCACTTCACTCTCATCGAGGACCACGCCGCGACGACCGCCGCCGCCGTGAGCGCATGGCTGAGCAACGTCTGGAGAACGAACCATGAGTAACGACCAGGACCACAGCCGGGACCGCACGACGGAATCCGGCCCGGTCGTCGTGGTCGGCGCCGGCCCCTGCGGGCTGGTGATCGCCTGCGAGCTGCTGCGGCTCGGCGTCCCGACCCGGCTGCTGGAGGCCGACACCGAACCGCACACCGGCTCCCGCGCCGTCCTGCTGTGGCCGCCCACGCTCGACGTACTCGACGGCCTCGGCATGCTCGACGACGCGCTGGCGCGCGGCGTGCGCCCCGCCGCCCTCGCGTACCACATGCCCGACGGCAAGACGCTGCGCGTCGCGCTGGGCGAGGCGAACGAACCGCTGGTGCTGCCGCAGCAGGAGACCACCCAACTCCTGCTGGGCGTACTGGAGAAGCTCGGCGGCCGGGTCGAGTACGGGGTCCGCGTCAGCGACGTCAGCACCGGGGACGACGCGGTCACGCTGCGCACCGAGGGCCCGGACGGCGCGACGGAAACCGTCACGGCCCCCTGGCTGGTCGGCGCCGACGGCGTCGGCAGCACGGTGCGCCAGGCGCTGGGCGTCCCGTTCGAGGGCGGCAGCGTGCCGATGACGTTCGTCCTGGCCGAGGGGGAGGTGACCGGCGACTTCGGCCGGGACGCGGTGCAGTACTTCCTCGGCCACAAGGGTGCCGTACTCCTGTCCCCGCTGCCGGGCGGGCTGGTCCGTATCTCCGGCCCGGTCGCGCCCGACATGCCGATGACGCGGGAGGCGGTGCAGCAGATGCTCGACGAACGCGCCCCCGCCGGCCTGCGTTATGTCTCCGCCACCTCCATCGACTCCTTCACCAGTCAGGAGCGCATCGCGAAGACCCTGCGCTCCGGCCGCGCGTTCCTCGCCGGCGACGCCGCCCACGTCCACTCCGTCGTCGGCGGGCAGGGCCTCAACCTCGGCATCCAGGACGGCCGCAATCTGGCGTGGAAGCTGGCCGGGGTGATCCACGGCACCCTGTCCCCCGCGGTGCTCGACAGCTACACCGCCGAGCGGCGGGCCGTCGCCGAGCAGGTCGTCCAGACGACGGGCCGCATGATCCGGCAGGCCGCCGCCGGGCCCTTCGCCTCCCGCGTACGGAACGGCGTCTGGGCCCTGATGCAGGCCACCGGCACCCTGCGCCGCTGGTACGCGCCCATGCTGGCCGGCCGGCTGACCCGCTACCCCGACGTGCTCTTCGGCGCCCCCGCGCCCAAGCCGCCCCGCGGGCTGCCGGCCCCCGGCAGCCGGACGCCCGCCTGGGTCCCGGCGGCGGACCCCGGGCAGGACGGTTTCCGGCTGCTCACCCTGGGGCCCGCCGGCGCCTCTCCCCTGCGGCCGGCCGCCGAGTCCCTGGCCGCCGGTCACCCGGACGTCCTCACCCACGACCACCTCACCCACCGCAAGGCGGGCTGGCTGCTGCTGCGCCCGGACGGATTCGTCGCCGCGGCCGGCCGCTCCGCCGCGCAGCTCGCCGCGGTCGAGTCGCTTCTCGCCCGGGTCCTCGCCGACCGGGGCGTGGCATCGGAAAGCGCTGGTCAGGCAGACGACTGACCGGACCGTGGCACCACCGGCCCCGGTCCTCGGACGGGGCCGGATGTTTCACGTGAAACGCCCGGACGGGGTAACGCCCCGCCCGGGGGGTTCCGGGCTGATCGGCGAAGGTGGTAGACCCGAGGGCACGAGGTCCGATTCGTCGCCGTACGCTGGCGGGAACCGAGGTCCCGGGGTGCTCGTTGCACCCGGTGGGTGCCGCGGTCAGCCGGGCCCGGCAATGTTCGTCAAGCGGCGCGGCCCGCGCCGGATTGGGGCAGGGTAAGTCATGGGTGTCAGCCTCGCTAAGGGTGGAAACGTCTCGCTGACGAAGGAGGCGCCGGGGCTCACGGCCGTCGTCGTCGGCCTCGGCTGGGACGTGCGGACCACCACCGGCTCGGACTTCGACCTCGACGCCAGCGCGCTGCTGCTCGGCGCCGACGGGAAGGTCCTTTCTGACCAGCACTTCATCTTCTTCAACAACCTCAAGAGCCCCGACGGTTCCGTCGAGCACACCGGTGACAACCTCACCGGTGAGGGCGAGGGCGACGACGAGCAGGTGAAGGTGAACCTCGCGGGCGTGCCCGCCGAGATCGACAAGATCACCTTCCCGGTGTCGATCTACGAGGCGGAGAGCCGCCAGCAGAGCTTCGGCCAGGTGCGCAACGCGTTCATCCGCGTCGTCAACCAGGCCGACAACAATGAGATCGCCCGCTACGACCTCAGCGAGGACGCCTCGACCGAGACCGCCATGGTCTTCGGCGAGCTGTACCGCAACGGGGCCGAGTGGAAGTTCCGTGCCGTGGGCCAGGGGTACGCCTCGGGGCTGCGCGGCATCGCGCAGGACTTCGGCGTCAACGTCTGAGTCAGCAACCGAGCCGGTAACGGCTCGTGAGGCGGCGGATCGACGGGCCCCCGGGCCCGTGGTCCGCCCGCCCTGCCCGGTCGGCGGACCGGCGACGGCCGAGCCGTCGCCGGTCCCGTCGTTTTCGCGGCCGGCGGTGGCGGGGGCACGGTCCGTAGGCGGCGGCCACTCCTGGCGGAACCGGCCGTCCCCACCCGGGGCCCACCCCGTACGCTGGCGGGGTGACGGAACCCGCGGAATCCGACGAGCAGACGCCCCCCGACGACGAGCACGCGCGTGCCGACGGGTCCGCCGCCGAGAGCGGCGAGCGCTCCGCGGGCGCGGGCGACGACAGCGGCGCCGAGCGGCTGGAGCGCGCCGTACGGGCCGCGGAGCAAGCACTCATCGAGTTCGAGGTGGCCGTCGAGACCTTCCGTATCGAGGTCGACAACTTCTCCCGCCTGCACCACCAGCGCCTCGGCCCCATGTACAGCCGCCTCGACGAGCTGGACGCCCTCATCGCCGAGGCCCGCGCCGAGCGGACCGGTGACCCGGAGGACAAGCGCAGGGCCGACGAGGCGCGGGCGCTGGTGATGCCGATGCCCGGCGTCGAGGAGCTGTTCGGCGGCTGGCTCGACTCCGACGGGCTCTCGCCGGAGGCGGCCGACATGCTCACCGGCCGGCCGGTGTCGCCGCCGCCGCGGGTGCGGCCCAGCGAGGAGGCCCGCCGCATCTACCGCGAGCTGGCCCGCATGGCGCACCCCGATCTCGCCCAGGACGAGCACGAGTCGGACCGGCGCAGCGCGTTCATCGCCCGCGTGAACACCGCGTACGCCTCCGGGGACGTCGAGGCGCTGACCGCGCTCAAGGCGGAGTGGGAGGCCGGGCCCGTGCCCGAGGAGCCCCGGCGCAGCCGTACCGAGGAGCTGTACGCGCGGCTGGAGTGGCTGGCTCAGCGCAAGGAGCTGCTGGTGTCGGTCGCCAAGCAGTTGGAGGAGGGCGCGATCGGGCAGATGCTGAAGCTGGCGCCCGACGACCCGGACCGGCTGCTGGAGGAGATCGCCGAAGAGCTGCTCGCGCGGGTGGCCGAGAAGGAGTCGACTCTCGCGGAGCTGGCCCGCGGCTGAGGCGCGGGCAGCCGGACGGGGACGAGGGGGACGGCCGGGACGGGCGGCGGCGCGGAGCCGGCCGGCGGCGGTCAGGTAGCGTCGTCGGTATGAGCTTTGGTCACGTACCCACGGTCGGCGTCGACGAGGTCGCGCAGGCCGACTTCCTGCTGGACGTCCGCGAGGACGACGAGTGGCAGGCCGGCCACGCCGAGGGCGCCCTGCATGTCCCGATGAGCCAGTTCGCCGCGCGCTACGGCGAGGTGACCGAGGCGGCGCCGCAGGACGGCCGGATCAACGTGATCTGCCGCTCCGGCGGGCGCTCGGCGCAGGTGGCGATGTACCTCGTGCAGCAGGGGATGGACGCGGTGAACGTCGCCGGGGGCATGGAGGCGTGGGCCGCGGCCGGCCGGCCGGTCGTGG
Organism: Streptomyces sp. CNQ329; assembly: GCF_000482585.1. Classification (NCBI taxonomy): domain Bacteria; kingdom Bacillati; phylum Actinomycetota; class Actinomycetes; order Kitasatosporales; family Streptomycetaceae; genus Streptomyces; species Streptomyces sp. CNQ329. The sequence goes on from NZ_AXVU01000021.1 coordinate 17,047, forward strand.
ACGACAAGGGCGCCCCGGGATACGTGCTCTGACCCGCCCGCGGCCCGCCCCGGGTCAGCGGTCGAAGTCCACCTCCACCTGCTCCGTCACCGGGTGCGACTGGCACGCCAGCACGTATCCGGCCGCCAGCTCGTCCGGCTCCAGCGCGTAGCTGCGGTCCATCCGGACCTCGCCGCGCACGAGGAACGCCCGGCACGTGCCGCAGACGCCGCCGCGGCAGGCGTACGGGGCGTCCGGCCGGGCCCGGAGCACGGCGTCGAGCAGCTTCTCGCCCGGCCGCAGCGGCCACGTGCCCGAGCGGCCCGCGAGGGTGGCGGTCAGCGTGCTGTGCTCGGGAGTGGCGCCCGCGGGCGCGGGGGGCGGGACGTCGTCGACGTGGAAGATCTCCTCGTGGATCCGGCGACGGGGCACGCCGAGGGCGCGCAGCCCCCGCTCCGCCTGCTGGATGAGGCCGAAGGGCCCGCACAGGAACCAGCCCTCGACCTCGGCGACCGGCAGCAGCGCGGGCAGCAGCTCCGCCAGCCGCGCCGCGTCCAGCCGCCCGGCGGGCAGCCCGGCCTGCTGCTCCTCGCGGCTGAGCGACTGCACGACCTGGAGCCGGTCGGGATAGCGGTCCTTGAGGTCGGCGACCTCCTCCAGGAACATCGCCGAGTCGGTCGACCTGTCGCTGCGGACGAGACAGAAGCGGGCCCGCGGGTCGCGCCCGAGGAGGGTCGCGGCGATCGAGAGCACCGGCGTGATGCCGCTGCCGCCGACCACCGCGCCGTAGCGCCCGCCGGGGACGGGGGTGCCGCGCAGCCCGAAGCGGCCGGCGGGGGTGAGCACGGGCAGGGTCTCCCCCGGCGCGAGCCGCCGGTTGACGTACGGCGAGCAGGCGCCGTCGGCGACCTCGCGGACGCCGACGGTCAGCTCGGCGGGCTCGGGGTCCTCGGGGGAGCAGATCGAGTATGTCCGCCGGTCGCTGGCGCCGCCGTCGGTGCCGGTGGGGATCCGCAGGGCGAGGTGCTGCCCGGCCCGGAAGCCGTACGCGGCGCGCAGCTCCGGCGGGACGGCGAAGGTGACGGCGACGGCGTCATCCGTGAGGCGGCGGATGTCGGCGACCTTGAGGTCGTGGAAGACGGCGTGGCCCCGGGGTGCGGCGGCGGAGGTCACGTCAGCTCCTTGAAGTGGTCGAAGGGCTCCAGACAGGCGGTGCAGCGGCGGAGGGCCTTGCAGGCGGTGGAGGAGAAGGGGGACAGCAACTCGGTCTCGGCGGACCCGCAGTGGGGACACCGGACGCCTGCCGCGGGCGCGGCGGGGCCGCGGGCGCCGGGAGCGCCGGATGGTGCGGTGGCGGCGGAGGGCCGGGCCGGGTCGGCGGCTCGGCTGCCGGAGGCGTCCACGGCGGACAGCGGCCCGGCCGGTCCGGCCGCTCCGGCGGGCACGGCGGTCTCCGGCGCCGCGGCGGGGCCCCGGGGGCTGAGCGTGACCGGGACCGGCCCGGCGGGGCGGGACGTACGGGGCGGGGCGATGCCCGACTCCGCCAGCTTGCGGCGGCCCTCCGCCGTGATGTCGTCCGTCGTCCACGGGGGCGCCAGCACGCGCCGCACGCGCACCTCCGCCATGCCGCCGCGCTCGCGCAGCACCCGCTCGATGTCCTCGGCCATGGACTCCACCGCCGGGCAGCCCGTGTACGTCGGCGTCAGCTCGACCTCCACCGCCGACTTCCCGGTCCTGCGCACGCCGCGGACCACACCCAGCTCCGCGAGCGTCAGCATCGGCAGCTCCGGGTCGGGCACGCTGCCGGCCAGCTCCCGCAACCGCTCCTCCAGCGGCGTGCCCGCGGGGGCGGCCTCCGGAGCCTCCGCCGGGGTGTCCGCGTCCGTCACCATGACGCCCCCGGGTGGCTGCGGTGCAGATGCTGCATCTCCGCGAGCATCCGGCCGAACGGCTCCGTGTGCACGCCCTCCCGCCCGCCGCCGGCCGACCAGCCCGTGCCGCGCGGGCCCTCGGGCAGCGTGAGCGTCGCACGCCGGAGCACGTCCCCCACGGTCTCCAGCCAGGCCGTCTCCAGCCCGGCCCAGTCCACCGCGAGGCCCTCGACGGGCCGGAACAGCTCGCCGGTGTACCGCCAGAGCGCGTCGAGGCCGGCCCGCATGCGGGCATGGGAGGTCTCGGTGCCGTCGCCGAGACGCAGGGTCCACTGCTCGGCGTGGTCGCGGTGGTACGCGACCTCCTTGACCGCCTTCGCCGCGAGCGGCGCCAGCGGCGAGGCGTCGCCGCCCGCGGCCATCTGCCCGTACAGCAGCTCCTGGTAGACGGAGAAGTACAACTGGCGGGCGATCGTGTGCGCGAAGTCGCCGTTCGGCTGCTCGACCAACTGGACGTTGCGGAAGGCACGTTCCTCGCGGAGGAACGCCAGCTCGTCCTCGTCGCCGGCGAGGGACAGCAGCGTGCGCGCCTGACCGAGCAGGTCGAGCGCGATGTTCGCGAGGGCGACCTCCTCCTCCAGGACCGGCGCATGGCCCGTCCACTCCGTGAGCCGGTGGGACAGGACGAGCGCGTCGTCCCCCAGCTCCAGCGCGCCCGCGGCCGTCGCGGCGGCCGGGTCGGCGGTGGCCGGGTCGGGGGCGGTGCTCACAGGTTCCGCACCCCTTCCGGCAGCTCGTAGAACGTGGGGTGGCGGTACGGCTTGTCGGCGGCGGGCGCGAAGAACGGGTCCTTCTCGTCGGGCGAGGAGGCGGTGACCGCCGAGGACGGCACGACCCACACCGAGACACCCTCCTGGCGGCGCGTGTACAGATCGCGGGCGTTGCGCAGGGCCATGGCGGCGTCGGGGGCGTGCAGCGAGCCGGCGTGCACGTGCGACAGGCCGCGCCTGCTGCGGACGAACACCTCCCACAGCGGCCAGTCCCCCGCCGCGGCACCTTCGCCGGCGCCGCTCCGGGCGTCCTCCCCGCCCGTACGCCCCGCGGCCACACCGGGCCCCGCGGCAGGGCCGGGGTCCGCACCCGGCCCGGCGCCGACGGGGTCCGCGCCTGCGGCCTGCACCGCGCCGTGAAAGTCCGTTCCCGTGCCCGGCTCGGTGGCGCCGGGGCTCGCACCCGACTCCGTGCCTGCACCGGGGACCCGCCCGGCGCCCGCACCCGGCCCCACGACCGCGCTCACGCCGCCGCCTTCCCGCGCTCCGCGGCACGCGGGCCCCGCTTCGCGGCGTACGCCGCGGCGGCGTCGCGCACCCACGCGCCGTCCTCGTGCGCCTGTCGTCTGCGGCCGATCCGCTGCTCGTTGCACGGCCCGTTCCCCCGCAGGACCTCCTTGAACTCCGACCAGTCGATGGCGCCGAAGTCGTGCTGACCCCGCTCCTCGTTCCACCGCAGGTCCGGGTCGGGGAGCGTCAGGCCCAGGATCTCCGCCTGCGGGACGCAGATGTCGACGAAGCGCTGGCGCAGCTCGTCGTTCGAGTGGCGCTTGATCTTCCAGGCCATGGACTGCGCCGAGTGCGCCGACTCGTCGTCGGGCGGGCCGAACATCATCAGCGACGGCCACCACCAGCGGTCGACGGCGTCCTGCGCCATCGCATGCTGCTCGGGGGTGCCGTGCGCGAGGGTGTGCAGCAGCTCGTACCCCTGGCGCTGGTGGAAGGACTCCTCTTTGCAGATGCGGACCATCGCGCGCGCGTACGGGCCGTAGGAGCAGCGGCACAGCGGCACCTGGTTGATGATCGCGGCGCCGTCCACGAGCCAGCCGATGGCGCCGACGTCGGCCCAGGTGAGGGTGGGGTAGTTGAAGATCGAGGAGTACTTCTGGCGGCCGGCGTGCAGCTTGTCCAGCAGCTCGTCCCGGCCGGTGCCCAGGGTTTCGGCGGCGCTGTACAGATACAGGCCGTGGCCCGCCTCGTCCTGCACCTTGGCCAGAAGGATGGCCTTGCGGCGAAGGGAGGGGGCGCGCGTCAGCCAGTTCGCCTCCGGCTGCATGCCGATGATCTCGGAGTGCGCGTGCTGGGCGATCTGGCGCACGAGCGTCGCGCGATAGGCGTCGGGCATCCAGTCGCGCGGCTCGATGCGCTCGTCCGCGGCGATCTTCGCCTCGAACGCCGCCTCGGGCGCCGCCGCCCGCGGTGGGGCGTCGGGTGCCCCCGTGCCCGTACGAGGTCCGGAGCCGGGCTCGGCTCCGGACCGGCTGCCTCTTTCGGTGATCGTCTCCGGCATCTCGGCTCCCGCATCCCCTACCGACCGATCGTTCGGTTCCATGCTCCTTGCCCACCCGTACCCTGTCAAGGTCGGTTTCTGCCCCCGCGCGCTGCGCGGAGGGGGTCGGGGTGGGTAGCGTGCCGGTCCTAAGGACCGGAGGAGACGGGAGCCCGGGGGTTATGGAATCGCGCCAGCCGGACGAGAGCCGCGCCGGCATACCCGACGACGGGGGCGTCGCGGGGGCGGAGCCGGGGCCGGCGGAGCAGGAGCCGGCAGCGGCACCTGAGCCGGCGGCGCCGGGGCAGGCGCCCGGCATCGCCGGGCTGTCGCCGTTCTCGCGGATCGTCATCGCGCTGGCCATCGCGGTGCTCGTCGGCCTCGTCACCGTGCACCTGGGCGCCGGCTTCCTGCACGTCGCGCCGGCCAACACGCTCAGCAAGAAGCACGACGAGACGATCGACCGCATCGTCTTCCCCGAGTTCGAGCAGAACTGGCGGCTGTTCGCGCCCAACCCGCTGCAGACCAACATCCACGTCGAGGTGCGCGCCCAGGTGGAGATGCCCGACGGCGACACCGAGGAGACCGGCTGGGTCGACCTCACCGCCATGGACCACGAGAACATCCGGGGGAACCCGGCTCCCAGCCATACCGAGCAGAACGAGCTGCGCCGCGGCTGGGACTACTGGACCGACACCCACGACGAGGACAACCGCGCCATATCCGACCGCGCCGACCTCGCCGAGGACTACGTCAAGCGCATCGTGATGCGGCGCCTGGGGCCCGTGCTGAACGACGGCCGGGTCGAGCGGATCCAGCTCCGCCAGGCCAGCCGCCGGATCGCCCCGCCGCCGTGGAGCGCCGAGCAGTGGGACACCGCCCCGGTCTACCGCGAGCTGCCCTGGTGGATCATCACGGGGGAGGACCTGATGGAGAGCGACCGTGAGGTGTGGGAGGAGAGCGCCCAGTGACCTCGGCACCGCACCCGCCCCACGCGCCTCACCCGTCCTACACCCCGCCTTCGCCCCCCGCGCCCCCGAAGGTGCCCTCAGCGCGCGAGCTGCGGCACCGCTTCGAGGGCGCCCTCACCCGCGGCCTGGGGCACGTCACGATGCGGGCGCTCGGCCCGTACCAGACGGCCGTCGTGCGCATCGGCTTCGCGTTCACCTGGCTCTGCTTCCTGCTGCGCGAACTGCCCCACCGGCACGAGCTGTACGGTCCCGACGGGCCGTGGAGCTACGACCTCGGCAAGCGGCTGCTCGCCGAGACCGACGCGTTCACGCTGCTGATGTGGTCGCGCAGCGAGTTCTGGTTCGAGACCGTCTATCTGCTCGCCGTGGCCGCCAGTGTGATGCTGCTGCTGGGGTGGCGGACGCGGACCGCGTCCGTGCTGTTCATGGTGGGCGTGCTGTCGCTGCAGAACCGCAGCATCTTCATGGGCGACGGCGGCGACAACGTCATCCACCTCATGGCCACGTACCTGGTGGTCACGCGCTGCGGCCAGGTGTGGTCCCTGGACGCCCGCCGCGCGCGGCAGGCGGAGCGCGCGGTGGCGGAGCCCGGCGCGGCGCCGCCGCCGGACCGGGTGGGCGCGGTGCTGTGGGCGGTGACCGGCGTCGCGCTGGCCGTCGTGACCGTGCTGGGACACCTGACCTGGGGCTGGGCGCTGATCTTCTGGGGGCTGTGGGTCGCGCACGCGGTGTGGTGGTCGGCGCTCCGCGCCAGGTCCGCCGAGCCGCGGACGGTCTGCGACGTGCTGGCGAACCTCGTGCACAACGCCGGGCTGCTCGTGATCTTGGCGCAGGTCTGCTTCATCTACGCGACCGCCGGCTGGTACAAGGTCCAGGGCACCCGCTGGCAGGACGGCACCGCCGTCTACTACCCGCTCAAGCTGGACTACTTCACGCCCTGGCCCGGGCTCGCGGACATGATGGCGGGCAGCGGGACCCTGATCATGCTGCTCGGCTACGGGACCGTCATCGTGCAGGTCGCCTTCCCGTTCACGCTCTTCAACCGTCGACTGAAGAACGTGCTGCTGACCATCATGATCATCGACCACGCGTCGATCGCCGTGATCATGGGTCTGCCGTTCTTCTCGGCGGCGATGATCTCGGCGGACCTGGTGTTCCTGCCGACGATCTTCCTGGTCTGGGTGGGTGCGAGGGCCACCGGCCTGAAGAACCTGCTGCTCGGGCGGCTGCCGGGCACGGCCCCGCCGGTCGGCCGGGAGCCCGGGCGGCCGGAGGCCGGAACGCCGGACCCGGCGATCCCGGCGCAGGCGGGCGCGGCTGAGGCGCACGCGGACGCCCGCCGGGCCTGACGGGCCCGGGCCCGCCCGCGCGCGGCAGGACCGCCGGCCGGCCGTCCGCCCGGGACGCGTAGGCTCGGCGCATGAGCGGTGACGTCGTACGGCAGTGGCGCGAGGCCGCCGCGGACGACGGCGCCGTCCTGCTCGACGGCTTCCACGCGCTCAAGCACGCCCTGCGCTTCGGTGCCCGCGTACGGGTCGCCGTCACCGCCTCGCGCGCCGGTACCCGGGCGCTGGCCGGCGAACTGGCCCCCGACCTCGCCGGCCGTCTCGACGCCCTGCTCGCCGAGCTGCCCGACCGCGAGCTGCGCGAGCTGGTACCCCGGCGGCACCCCACCGGCGTCGCCGCCCTGGCCGACCGGCCGGAATCGGCCGCCGTCCGCGCCGCGCTGCGTGCCCCCCGCGCCGCGCCGGTGGTCGTCCTCGACAACCCGCGCAACCTCGGCAACGTGGGCGCCGTCGTCCGCCTCGCCGCCGGCATGGGCGTCACCGGCGTCGTCACCACCGGTGACGCCGACCCCTGGCACCCCCACGCGGTCCGCGGCGCCGCCGGGCTGCACTACGCCACCGCCGTCGCCCGCCTTCCGCTCGGCGACCTCTCCGATGCCGCACCCGGCCCGCTCTACGCCCTCGACCCCGCCGGGGACGACCTGCGCGCGCTGCGGTTGCCGGACGACGCGCTCCTCGCCTTCGGCTCGGAGCGGCACGGCCTCTCCCCGGCCCTGCGGGCGCGCGCCGACCGGCTCGTCTCACTGCCGATGCGTCCCCAGGTCTCCAGCTACAACCTCGCCACCAGCGTGGCGATGGCGCTCTACCACTGGTCCCTCGGCGGCGGTCCGAACGGCTGACCGCCGCACGCTACGCGGGGCGCCTGACCTCCACCATCCGGAAGCGGTTGGCCACGAACGCGGCGTCCGTCAGCGCCGCGTTCGCCGCCGGGTTGCCGCCCGAGCCGTGGAAGTCGGAGAAGGCCGCGGTCTGGTTCACGTACACCCCGCCGGTGAGGTTGAACGACAACTGCGCCGGCTCCTCCAGGCACGCCTCCTCGATCAGCCCCTCCACGTCCTTCGACGTCGTGTAGGCCCCGACCGTCATGGCGCCCTTCTCCCGGATCGTGCGCCGCAGCAGCTCCACCGCGTCGCCCGTCGAGTCGACCGCGACCGCGAACGACACCGGCCCGAAGCACTCGGTCATGTACGCCGCTTCGGCCTCGGGCTTCGCGCCGTCGAGCTTGACGATCACCGGCGTACGCACCGTGGCGCCAGGGAACTCCGGATGGACCACCGCCCGCGAGGCCAGGGCCACGTCGCCGAGGCCGGGGGCCGCCTCCAGCCGCTCCCGCACGCCCGGGTTGACGAGCGCGCCGAGCAGCGCCGCGGCCCGCTCGTCGTCACCGAGGAGCTTGTCGACCGCGGCGGCGAGGCCGGCGGCCACCTCGTCGAACGACTTGCGGCCCTCGTCGGTGTCGATGCCGTCCCGGGGGATCAGCAGGTTCTGCGGGGTGGTGCACATCTGGCCGCTGTAGAGCGAGAGGGAGAAGGCGAGGTTGGCGAGCATGCCGCGGTAGTCGTCGGTGGAGTCGATGACGACGGTGTTGACCCCGGCCTTCTCCGTGTAGACCTGAGCCTGGCGGGCGTTGTCCTCCAGCCACTCGCCGAAGGCGGAGGAGCCGGTGTAGTCCACGATCCGGATCTCGGGGCGCAGCGCCAGCGTCTTGGCCGCTCCTTCGCCCTCCCGCTCGGCGGTCAGACAGACCAGGTTCGCGTCGAAGCCGGCCTCCGTCACCACCTCGCGAGCGGCCTGCACCGTCAGCGCCAGCGGCAGCACGGCCCGCGGGTGCGGCTTGACCAGCACCGCGTTCCCCGTGGCCAGGGAGGCGAAGAGGCCGGGATAGCCGTTCCACGTCGGGAACGTGTTGCACCCGACGAGCAGCGCGACGCCGCGCGGCACGGCCGTGAACGTCTTGCGCAGGTGCAGCGGGTCACGCTTGCCCTGCGGCTTGGACCACTCGGCGACCAGCGGCGTGCGGCTCTGCTCCGCATACGCGTACGCGACGGCCTCCAGGCCGCGGTCCTGCGCGTGCGGCCCGCCGGCCTGGAACGCCATCATGAACGCCTGCCCCGAGGTGTGCATCACGGCGTGGGCGAACTCGTGGGTGCGGGCGCTGATCCGGGCCAGGATCTCCAGGCACACCAGCGCCCGCAGCTCGGGCCCGGCCCGCCGCCACGCGCCCGTCGCCGCCCGCATCTCGGGCAGCAGCACGTCCGGGTCGGCGTGCGGGTACGTGATGCCCAGCTCGACGCCGAACGGCGACACCTCGTCCCCGGCCCAGCCGTCCGTACCGGGCTGGCCGAGGTCCATGCGGCTGCCGCGCAGCGCCTCGAAGGCGGCATGGCCGTCCGCGGGGGCACTCTCGCCGTACGCCTTCGGGTGCTCGGGGTGCGGCGACCAGAAGGCCCGCGAACGGATCGCGTCCAGGGCCTGGTCGAGAGTGGGGCGGTGCTTCCCGGCGAGCGTGTCGGGCGTCAGGGCGGCGGGCATGCGGAACCAACTCCTCGTCGAGCTGGGCGGAAATCGGGCGTCGCGGCTAGAGTAACCGAATGATCGGTCGGGGCAAGAGAGGCTGTGGATAAGTGGCCGAGAGCAGGCGGACAGGCGCGCAAAGCGGCGCGAAGCGGGACACGTACACCCCCGAGACGCTGCTCGCCGTGGCCGTCGAGGTCTTCCTGGAGCGCGGCTACGACGGCACCTCGATGGAGCACCTCTCGCGCGCCGCGGGCATCTCCAAGTCCTCGATATACCACCACGTGCGCGGCAAGGAGGAACTGCTGCACCGTGCGGTCAGCCGGGCGCTCGACGGCCTCTTCGGGGTCCTCGACGAGCCCGCCGCGCGCACCGGCCGCGCCGTGGACCGGCTGGAGGCCGTCGCCCGGGGCACGACCGCGGTGCTGATGGCGGAACTGCCGTACGTGACGCTGCTGCTGCGGGTGCGCGGCAACACCGAGACGGAGCGCTGGGCCATGGAGCGGCGGCGCGAGTTCGACGCCCGGGTGGCGGCGCTGCTGAAGGAGGCGGTCGCGGACGGCGACCTGCGTGCGGACGTGGACGTCCGGCTGGCCACGCGGCTGCTCTTCGGCATGATCAACTCGATCGCCGAGTGGTACCGCCCGCGCGCGGGCAACGCCCACGACGACGACGAGGTCGCGTCGGCGGTGGTGACGCTGGCCTTCGCGGGGCTGCGTACCTGACGGCAGAGGCCCGTGCGGGCGGCGGGCCCGGGTGCGTCCTCAGCCCAGCAGGTCGTTCTGCACGTCCGTCTCCTCGAAGACCAGCAGCGTGCGCGTCGACAGCACCTCGGGGATCGCCTGGATCCGGGTCAGCACGAGGTCGCGCAGCGCCCGGTTGTCCTCGGTGTGCACCAGCAGCAGCACGTCGAAGTCCCCGCCCACCAGGGCGATGTGGGCCGCGCCCGGCAACTGTTCGAGCTGGCGGCGGGCCGTGCGCCAGGTGTTCTGGACGATCTTCAGGGTGATGTACGCGGACGTCCCCTGCCCGGCCCGCTCCTGGTCGATACGGGCGGCGAAGCCGCGGATCACGCCGTCGTCGATGAGGCGGTTGATCCGGGCGTAGGCGTTGGCGCGGGAGACGTGGACCTTCTCGGCCACGGCGCGTACGGAGGTGCGGCCGTCGGCGCGGAGGATGCGGATGATCTCGCGGTCGACGGCGTCCAGCCGGCGGGCCGGCGGGCGCGGCGCGGGTACCGCGGGAGTGGAGGCGGGCAGGTCGGGGGTGTCGTCGGCCAACTGTTCTTCCGCCATGCCCTACCGCCTTCCCCGTCTGGACGACCTGCTGGTATTGGAAGCTGTGCAGAACCGTTTGTCCACAGGCTGGGGTTCCCTGTAGCCAAAATGTGCCGTCAACCGAACAATCGGTAGGGAGTGCACGAGTTCAGCCACGCCCACAAGGAGGTGGACGTCATGACGGTTCTTGAGCAGCCCGGCCGCGCCTACCACCCGGCGCCCCCGCCGGCCTGGAAGCCCCGTACCGACGCGGCACCCCTGCTGCCCGACCCCGAGCCGTACCGCGTGCTCGGCACCTCCGCCGCGGGGGAGAGCGACGCGGGACTGCTCCGCGAGCTGTACGGCGCGCTGGTCACCGGCCGGCGGTACAACGAACAGGCCACGACCCTGACCAAGCAGGGCCGCCTCGCCGTGTACCCGTCGACGACCGGCCAGGAAGCCTGCCAGGTCGCCGCCGCCCGCGCCCTGCGCCCGCAGGACTGGCTCTTCCCCAGTTACCGGGACACGCTCGCCGCCGTCGCCCGCGGCCTCGACCCCGTGCAGGCCCTCACGCTGCTCCGCGGCGACTGGCACACCGGGTACGACCCCGCGGAGCACCGCATCGCTCCCCTGTGCACCCCGCTCGCCACCCAGCTCCCGCACGCCGTCGGCCTCGCCCGCGCCGCCCGGCTCAGGGGCGACGACGTCGTCGCCCTCGCCATGGTCGGCGACGGCGGCACCAGCGAGGGCGACTTCCACGAGGCGCTGAACTTCGCCGCCGTCTGGCGCGCTCCCGTGGTCTTCCTCGTGCAGAACAACGGCTATGCGATCTCCGTCCCCCTCGCCAAGCAGACCGCCGCCCCCTCCCTCGCCCACAAGGCCGTGGGGTACGGGATGCCGGGCCGCCTCATCGACGGCAACGATGTGGTGGCCGCCCACGAGGTCCTCACCGAGGCCGTCGAGCGGGCCCGGGGCGGCGGCGGCCCGACGCTCGTCGAGGCCGTCACGTACCGCATGGACGCGCACACCAACGCCGACGACGCCACGCGGTACCGCACGGACAGCGAGGTCGAGCCCTGGCGCGCGCACGATCCGATCGCGCTGCTGGAGGACGAGCTGACCGGCCGCGGGCTGCTCGACGAGGCGGATGCGGCCGCCGCCCGCACCGCGGCGGAGGAGCTGGCGGCGGGCATGCGCGAGCGGTTGCACGCCGATGCGGAGCTGGACCCGATGGACCTCTTCGCGCATGTCTTCGCCGAGCCGACGCCGCAGCTCCGCGCGCAGGAGAGCATGCTGCGCGCCGAGCTGGAGGCGGAGCTGCAGGCCGAGCAGTCCGCCGGGGAGGAGGAGCGATGACGACGACCGCGGTCGCCGGCACCGAGGCCGGGCGCAAGCCCGCCACCATGGCGCAGGCCCTCACGCGCGCGATGCGCGACGCCATGGCCGCCGATCCCGCCGTCCACGTCCTCGGCGAGGACGTGGGGCAGCTCGGCGGGGTCTTCCGGATCACGCAGGGCCTGGCGGAGGAGTTCGGCGAGGACCGCTGCACGGACACCCCGCTGGCCGAGGCCGGCATCCTCGGCACGGCGGTGGGGATGGCGATGTACGGCCTGCGGCCCGTCGTGGAGATGCAGTTCGACGCCTTCGGGTATCCCGCGTTCGAGCAGCTCGTCAGCCACGTCTCCCGGATGCGCAACCGGACCCGGGGCGCCACCCCGATGCCGCTGACCATCCGGGTGCCGTACGGCGGCGGCATCGGCGGCGTCGAGCACCACGGCGACTCCTCCGAGGCGTACTACATGGCCACCCCCGGGCTGCACGTGCTCACCCCCGGCACCGTCGCCGACGCCTACGGGTTGCTGCGCGCGGCCATCGCCTCCGACGACCCCGTGGTCTTCATGGAGCCCAAGCGGCTCTACTGGTCGAAGGCCGGCTGGGACCCCGAGCGGCCGGAGCAGGTGCCGGGCATCGGGCGCGCCGTGGTGCGCCGGCCGGGCACGACGGCCACGCTCGTCACGTACGGCCCGTCGGTGCCGGTCTGCCTGGAGGCCGCCGAGGCCGCGCGGGAGGAGGGCTGGGACCTGGAGGTCGTCGACCTGCGCTCCCTGGTGCCGTTCGACGAGGAGACGGTGGTGGCGTCCGTACGGCGTACGGGCCGCGCCGTCGTCGTCCACGAGTCGCCCGGCTTCGCGGGCCCCGGCGGCGAGATCGCCGCCCGCATCGGCGAGCGGTGCTTCCACTACCTGGAGGCGCCGGTGCTGCGCGTCGCCGGCCTCGACATCCCGTACCCGCCGCCGATGCTGGAGAAGCACCACCTGCCGGGCGTGGACCGCGTGCTGGACACGGTGTCGCGGCTGCAGTGGGAGGCCGAGTGGACGGAGGGCGGCTGATGCCGGAGGTCCGCGAGTTCGCGCTGCCCGACCTGGGTGAAGGTCTGACGGAGGCGGAGATCGTCACCTGGCTGGTGGAAGTCGGCGACGTGATCGCCGTCGACCAGCCGGTGGTGGAGGTGGAGACGGCCAAGGCGATGGTCGAGGTGCCGTGCCCGTACGGCGGTGTGGTCACCGCCCGCCACGGCGATCCGGGCACGGAGGTGCCGGTGGGGTCGGTGCTGGTCACGGTGGCGGTGGAGGCCGGTACCGGCGGCGGAAACCCGGACCGGACCGGGGCCGGGCCCCGCGGCGCGGGCGCCGGCCCGGCCGGCCGCGCGGTCGACGGCGCGGTGGTCGGGGCGCGGGCCGCGGCGGAGTTCGCCGGGGAGGAGACGGGCGGCTCGGGCAACGTCCTCGTCGGCTACGGCACGAGCGCCGGCGGCACGCGCCGCCGGCGGCGGGGCCCGGCGGGAGCGGGGCGCGCCCGGGGCCGGAAAGCGGCAGGTGCCGCCGCCTCCGGGGCGCGTGCCGGTGGCGCGGCCCGGCCGGGTGCACGCGCGGGCGCGGGAGCCGCGCCCGCCGCGGACGGCGGCGGCCCGGTCCGCCCCGAAGAGGGCGGGCCGTCGGCGCAGAGCGCGACGGTGCCGGGAGCCGTGGCGGACGGCCCGGTGGCCGTCATCTCGCCGCTGGTGCGGCGGATCGCCCGGCAGTCCGGGCTCGACCTGCGCACCGTCGCCGGTACCGGGCCGCACGGGCTGATCCTGCGCGCCGACGTCGAGGCCGCGATCCGGGCCGGGGCGCCCGTGGACGGCCGGACGGCGGGCGCGGCGGCGGCCGGGGAGCGCGGCGCCGTCGGGGCCGCGGGATCTACGGCGGTGGGCGACACGGCCGGCCCCGCCGGTGTGCCCGGCGAGGAGCGGGTGCCTCTGCGCGGGGTGCGGGGGGCCATCGCCGACAAGCTGTCGCGCAGCCGGCGGGAGATCCCCGACGTCACGTGCTGGGTGGACGCCGACGCGACGGAACTGCTCGCCGCCCGGCGGGAGATGAACGCGGCGGCGGGCGACCGGCCACCGGTGTCGCTGCTCGCGCTGCTCGGCCGCGTCTGCACCGCCGCGCTCGCGCGCTTCCCCGAGCTGAACTCCACGGTGCGGGACCGCGACATCGTCCGGCTGCCCGCCGTCCACCTCGGCTTCGCCGCGCAGACGGACCGCGGGCTCGTCGTGCCGGTCGTCCGCGACGCGCACACGCTCTCCGCCGAGCGGCTCTCGGCGGAGATGGCCCGGCTGACCGAGGCGGCGCGGGCCGGCACGCTGACCCCCGCCGAGCTGACCGGCGGCACGTTCACGCTGAACAACTACGGCGTCTTCGGCGTCGACGGCTCGACCCCGATCCTCAACCATCCCGAGGCGGGCATGCTCGGCGTGGGGCGGATCACGGAGAAGCCGTGGGTGCACGGCGGTGAGCTGGCGGTGCGGCGCGTGGTGCAGTTGTCGTTCACGTTCGACCACCGGGTGTGCGACGGTGGCACGGCGGGAGGTTTCCTGCGGTACGTGGCCGACTGCGTCGAGCATCCCGCGGTGCTGCTCAGGGCGCTGTAGAGGAACGGCACGCGGCGGGTAGGGTCCCCTGCCATGGAGGAGTCCGGCGGTACGGGGTCCGGGGCGGGGCCCCGCGTGGCGCACCCGGGTGCGGACGCGGGTGCCGGCGCGGCGGGGCCCTACGCCGCCGTCGTGCTCGCCGGAGGAGCCGCGCGGCGGCTCGGCGGGGTCGACAAGACGGCGCTGCGCGTCGGCGGGCGGACCCTCCTGGACCGGGTGTTGCGCGCGTGCCGCGGCGCCGGGCAGACCGTCGTCGTGGGGCCGCGGCGCCCCACGGCCCGCCCCGTGACGTGGACCCGCGAGGCGCCACCCGGCGGCGGACCCGTCGCCGCGCTGGCCGCCGCGCTGCCGCTGACCTCGGCCGACACCGTCGTCCTGCTCTCCGCGGACCTGCCGTTCCTGCACGACGGCACGGTACGCACCCTCCGCGACACCCTCGCGGCGGCCGGCGACGGCGTCGACGGGGCGATGTTCGTGGACGGCACCGGCCGCGACCAGCCGCTCGTCGCGGCCTACCGGGGCGAGTCGCTGCGGCGGGGCCTCGCGCTCCTCGCCGTCGAGTACGGAGGGCTCGCCGGGCTGCCGCTGCGGCTGCTCACCGGGGAGCTGCGGGTCGTCCGGTCGGCATCCGGTGCCACGTTCGACTGCGACACCTGGGAGGATCTGGCCACGGCCAGGCAGCGGATCAGGGAGCATGGGCACGTGCTGGATGAATGGCTCGCAGCGGTCAAGGAAGAACTCGGTCTCGACACGGACGTGGACACCCGCGTCCTGCTCGACCTCGCGCGCGACGCCGCGCACGGAGTGGCGCGCCCCGCGGCGCCGTTGACGACGTTCCTCGTCGGCTACGCGGCCGGGCGGGCCGGCGGTGGCCCGGAGGCGGTCGCGGAGGCGGCGCGCAAGGTCACGGCGCTGACGAAGCGATGGGCGGAGGAGACGGCCGGGGAGGGCCGGGCGGACACATGACCTCTGGTCGGCGCGGCGACCGACGCACTCCCGGGGCGGGCGCCGGATCGGGGAGCGGCAACCGGAACGCGCACGGAAACGACGGCGGAACCGGGGCCGGCGGCGACGAGTTCGCGGACGCGCTGGCACTGGCGAACGACCGCCGCGACCTGGCCGCCACCTACGGCGACGCCTTCACCCTCGCCGACCCGCCGCCTGCGACCCCCCGGGAGCCCGCGGCTCCCGCGCGGCCGGGCACGACCCGTGGACCGGCGCGGACGGACGAGTTCGGCGACGCCCTGGCGCTCACGGACCGGGACGGAGCGGCCGGCGGCCCGCCGCCGTCGGCGCCGCGCCGCCGTCCGGGCGGCCCGGACCCCGCTGCCGGACCGGCCCGGCGGACGGGCGGGGACGCGCCCGCGGCGCCGGGCGGGCGTGCGGCTCCTGCGCCACCGACCGGCTCCGGGCGTCGCACCGCAGGCGCGGCGCGCGGGGGCACCGACCGCGTTCTCCGCGAACCCGGCGACGGCGCCGACGCGCCGTCGGGGCGTACCGGCCCGGGGCGTCGCGCCGACGGGTGCGGGGCCGGAGCGCAGGACGGGGCAGGTGCGCCGGCTCCGGGCTCGGGCCGGGCCCCCCGGGGGAGTCGCGGCGGGCCGGCCGCCGGCGAGGACGGACTCTCCGGACCGGGGGCCCGTGCGCGTGCCCGGCGTTCTGCCGGGGCGCGTGACGCGGCGGCACCGGACGGCGCCGGCGCGCGTGCGGCGCGTACGTCGGCGGGCCGGGGCCCGCAGGGGCGCGGGAGCACGCCCGCGGCGCGGGGCGGCTCCACGCAGGGCGGCTCCGCGCGCGGCGGGGATCCGCTGGACGTCGCGCTCGGACTCGACGCGCGCGCCGGGCGGGCCGGGCACTCCGGGCGCGAACCCCGCGACCCGCGGGGGCTGTCGTGGGACACCGCCCGGCGGGTCGCCGTGCGGTCCGGGCGGCGGCTGGGCGCCGCCGTGGTGCCGGTGGCCGGGGCGTACGGGCAGGTGCTCGCCGAGCCGCTGAAGGCGCTCGTCGACCTGCCCCCCTTCGACACCTCCGCCATGGACGGCTACGCCGTCGCCGGCCCGGGTCCCTGGCGGCTCGGCTCCGCCGGGCAGGGCATCCTCGCCGGCCACGCCGCCCACCCCGCGCTGCCCGACGGCCACGCCGTACGCATCGCCACCGGCGCCCGCGTCCCGCCCGGCGCCACCGGCGTCCTCCGCTCCGAGCACGCCGAACTCCGCGACGACGGCAGCCTCTACGCCATCGGCCACACCGCGGCCCAGGACGTCCGTACCGGCCAGGACATCCGCCCCCGCGGTCAGGAGTGCCGCGCGGACGCCGAGTTGCTGCCCGCCGGCGAGCGCGTCACCCCCGCGGTCCTCGGTCTCGCCGCCGCCGCGGGCCACGACGAGCTGCGCGTCGTCCGCCGGCCCCGCGTCGAGATCCTCGTCCTCGGCGCCGAGTTGCTGCACCGCGGCCTGCCGCGCGAGGGCCGCATCCGCGACGCGCTCGGCCCGATGCTGGAGCCGTGGCTGCGCGCGTGCGGCGCCGAGCCGTTCGTCACCCGGCGCCTCGGGGACGACGCGGAGCTGCTGTACGAGGCGGTCGCCACGTCCACCGCGGACGTCGTGGTGACCACCGGCGGCACCGCCGCGGGCCCGGTCGACCACGTCCACGGCACCCTGCGCCGGCTCAAGGCCGATCTGCTCGTCGACGGTGTCGCCGTGCGCCCCGGCCACCCGATGCTGCTCGCCGTGCTGCCGACCGGCGCGCACGTCGTCGGGCTGCCCGGCAACCCGCTGGCGGCGGTCTCCGGGCTGCTCACGCTCGCCGAGCCGCTGGTGCGCGTGCTCGGCGGCGCACCCGTGCCGGAGCCGCCGGAGGCGGTGCTCCTTGCGGACGCCAAGGGCCACCCGACGGACACCCGGCTGGTGCCGGTCGCCCTGGAACAGGGCGGCGCCGGGCGGGCCGTCGTCGAGCAGGGCGCGCGGGGGTCCGCCGCCGCAGCCTCCGGCGCACCGGCGCACCGGGCCGCGCGCGTGTCGCAGACCCCGCCGCCCAGTGCCCGGCCCCCGGCGCGTACGCCCGCCCGCGCCGCGGCAGGCGGCGCCCCGTACCCGGTCGCGCGCCCCCTGCACTTCACCGGCCCCGCGATGCTCCGCGGCCTCGCCGCCGCCCACGGCCTCGCCGTCGTCCCGCCCGGCGGCGCCCCCGCCGGCGCCCCCGTGCGCGTCCTCCCCCTCCCGTGGGCCGCGACGCCCCCGGCCACCGCCGCGACGGCCCCGGCAGGCCCCGCGTGAAGTACCCCGATCAACGCGTCGCCCTGCCCCGCCGCCCCCGCGCCCCCCTGCGCCAGGTCGGCGGCCGGATACTGGCCGCGCTCTTCGTCCTCGCGCTCGCCGTGTTCGTCGTCTACCTCGGCCGCGATGGCTACCACGACAACGACGGCGGCAAGGTCGGCCTGCTGGACTCCGCGTACTACGCGACCGTCTCGCTCTCCACCACCGGCTACGGCGACATCGTCCCCGCCACCCCGGGCACCCGGCTCAGCACCATCCTCGTGGTGACCCCGCTGCGCGTGCTCTTCCTGATCATCCTCGTCGGCACCACCCTTGAGGTGCTCACCGAGCGCACCCGCCAGCAGTGGCGGCTCGATCGCTGGAGGTCTACGTTGCGCGATCACACCGTGATCGTCGGGTACGGCACGAAGGGCCGCTCCGCGCTGCAGACGCTGCGCGCCAAGGGGCTCGACAAGAGCCAGGTCGTGGTCATCGATCCGAGCGGGAAGGTCATCGAGGCGGCCAACGCGGACGGCTACACCGGCGTCGTCGGTGACGCGACCCGCTCCGCCGTGCTGCTGCGCGCCGAGGGGCAGCGGGCGGCGCAGTTCGTGATCTCGCCGCAGCGCGACGACACGGCGGTGCTGGTGACGCTGACGGTCCGGCAGTTGAACCCGCGGGCCAAGATCGTGACCGCGGTGCGCGAGGAGGAGAACGCGCCGCTGCTGCGCCAGTCCGGCGCGGACGCGGTGATCACCAGCTCCAGCGCGGCGGGCCGGCTGCTCGGCCTGTCGGTGCTCAGCCCGAGCGCGGGCACGGTGCTGGAGGACCTCATCGTGCAGGGCTCGGGGCTGGACCTCATCGAGCGCCCGGCGACCAAGGCGGAGGCGGGCCTGATGCCGCGTGAGACCGACGACCTGGTGGTGGCGGTCAAGCGCGGGCACCGGCTGATGGCGTACGACGATCCGGACGTCGGCCGGCTGGAGATGACGGACCGTCTGATCACGATCAGCCGGGCCTCGGGCCCCCCGACGACGCCGGAGAACGAACGCATAGTCACCCGCGAGGGTGGCTGGGACCTGGGTGGGCGCCGGGACCGCGGCTACCGGGACTACGACGACGTCCGCGGCGCCAGGGAGCCACGGGGCTACGGCGGGTACGGGGAGTGGCGCCGCGGCGCGGACCGGGAGCGCGGCCGGGGGCGCGGCCGGGGCGGGAACCGGAACGGCGACGTCGGTCCGGGGGAGGACGCGGACGGCGCGGACGACGCGGAGTAGTAGCGTCCACGTCATGCATGCGATCACCATCTCAGAGCCCGGCGGCCCCGATGCACTCGTCTGGGCCGAGGTCCCCGACCCCGTGCCGGCGGAAGGCGAAGTGCTGATCGAGGTGGCTGCCGCCGGCGTGAACCGTGCGGACGTGCTGCAACGCCAGGGATTCTACGAACCGCCCGCCGGCGCGTCTCCGTACCCCGGACTGGAGTGCGCGGGACGTGTCGCCGCGCTCGGCCCCGGGGTGACGGGCTGGCAGATCGGCGACGAGGTGTGCGCGCTGCTCGCCGGGGGCGGTTACGCGGAGCGGGTCGCGGTGCCGGCCGGCCAGCTCCTGCCCGTACCGCGCGGGCACGACGCCGTGACCGCCGCCGCGCTGCCCGAAGTGGCGTGCACGGTCTGGTCGAACGTGTTCATGATCGCCCACCTGCGTCCGGGCGAGACGCTGCTCGTGCACGGCGGCGGCAGCGGCATCGGCACGATGGCGGTGCAACTGGCCAAGGCGGTCGGCGCCCGGGTGGCGGTGACGGCGGGCAGCGCGGAGAAGCTGGAGTACTGCCGCGAGCTGGGTGCGGACGTGCTCGTCAACTACCGGGAGCAGGACTTCGTCAAGGAGGTGCGGTCCGCCACGGGGGGCGCGGGCGCGGACGTGATCCTGGACATCGTCGGGGCGGCGTACCTGGCGCAGAACGTGAAGGCGCTGGCGGTCAACGGCCGGATCGCGGTGATCGGCCTGCAGGGCGGCGCGAAGGGGGAGCTGAACCTAGGCGCGCTGCTGGCCAAGCGCGGGGCGATCACGGCGACGTCCCTGCGCGGCCGGCCGCCGGGCGAGAAGGCGGCGATCGTGGCGGCGGTACGGGAGCACGTGTGGCCGCTGGTGGAGGCGGACCGGGTGCGGCCGATCGTGGACCGGACGCTGCCGGTCCGGCAGGCGGCCGAGGCACACCGGGTGATGGAGTCGAGCGCGCACGTGGGCAAGCTGCTGCTGACGACGTGACGGGAGACCTGACCGGCGGTGCGCCGTGCGCGTGCCGCACTCGCACGGCCTAGCTCCGAATGTCGGTTTTATTGGTTTATGTGACTCTGGTCATATCGCCATTGCCGGCACGGAAGGGTCTCCGCCGTGGCTGCTCCCGCACGTCGCCCGTGCCTCGCGGCCGGGGTGGTGGCGGTGGTGCTCTGGCAGGGGGTGGTGTCGGGGGAGGCGGTGGCGTACGGGAGGGTCGACGCGGCACCGGCCGCGACCCGGTACGAGGCGGCCCTGCCGGGCGTGGCGGCGGGGCACTCCGGTCGCGCCCGCGACGCCGAGCGCGACGACGACTCCGATCGCGACCGCCCTCGTCGCCCCCGCGCCGGGAACGGCGCGGGCGAGGGCCGCCGCCACCCCGGTCGCCCGCACCCCGCCGAACCCCCCGGTGGCGTCACCTCACCACCCCGCCCCGCGCCTCCCTCCCCGCCGTACCCGGGCGCCCCGGGCGGACCCCGCGCCGACGGGCCCGCCCCCCCGGCCCCGCACCGCCCCTCACCGCCCGACCTGGACCGCCCGCCGCCCGCGGCCCCTCTCCCGGACCGCCCCGCCCGACCGGACCGCCCCGCCCGACCGGACCGCCCCGACCGCCCCACCGCACCCCGCCCCCCGCACTCCGACCGCTCCCCCGCGCCCACCGCCACCCCCCGCGGCAAGCGCCGCGACGCCGGCCCCCACCCCCGTGCGGAACGTGACCGCCCCCGCGACCGGCCCAGAGGAACCCGCGGCCACCGCCCCGGCCGCCCCCGCCCCGCCGGTCCTCCGCACTCCCGCCTCCGCGCCCCCGACCCCGCCCCGTACCGCAGCAGCAACACGCCCGTACCCGGCGCGGACCGCACCCCGGACCCGGAGCAGAGCCTCACCTTCGTCCCGGACACCCGGGCCGACGCCACCAGCAGCCCTCCGCGGCGCGCCTCCGGCGCGTCGGACCGCGTCCTGCCCCTCGGCACGGGCATGACCCTCACCGGCCTCGGCCTGGCGTACTTCGCCCTCCGGCTCCGCCGGCGCTGACCGGCGAGCCCGGGGCAACGACGCCGCCCGGATGGACCTCCCCCGGCCCGGCAACGCTCCAGGCCGGTGCACCCGGCGGCGATCCCGCCGGCCCTCCGGGCCCTCCGACCAGCGATCCGGCCCCTCCCGGCACGATCCGCCCCGCGGCTCAAGATCCCGACAGCCCCTCCGCCGGGCCCGTGCGCGACAATGGACGCATGAATACTCCGAGCAACGAGCGCCCGCCAGAGACACCCCAGGTGGTGGTGGTCGGACCCGACGGCATGGCCCGCGGGACCGTCGCGCCGGGCGAGGGCGGGGCGGACGAGGAGGGCCGCGAGATCCCGCTGACGGACAAGGTCGAGCAGCCGGCGAAGGTCATGCGCATCGGCAGCATGATCAAGCAACTGCTGGAGGAGGTGCGGGCCGCGCCTCTGGACGAGGCGAGTCGCGCCCGGCTGAAGGAGATCCACTCCAGCTCGGTGAAGGAGCTGGAGGACGGTCTCGCCCCCGATCTGATCGACGAGCTGGAGCGGCTGACGCTGCCGTTCACCGACGAGACGGTGCCCACGGAGGCGGAGCTGCGCATCGCCCAGGCACAGTTGGTCGGCTGGCTCGAAGGGCTCTTCCACGGCATCCAGACCACGCTGTTCGCCCAGCAGATGGCCGCGCGGGCGCAGCTTGAGCAGATGCGCCGGGCGCTGCCCGCCGGCGGTGGTCTCGGCGGCGAGGAACCGGGCGAGATGGGCCCGGAGCACGGCCGCACCGGCGGCCCGTACCTCTGAGCCGGACCGTCCGCTCTCTCCTCTGTCCACGCACTCCACATCGCACCGGGCCGGTTCGTCACACGGTACGAACCGGCCCGGAGTCCTGCGGGGGAGCGGGACCTACTGCGCGTACCCCGTCGCGATGACCAGCTCGATCTTGTCCTTCGACGGGTCGAAGTAGTCGTCGTAGTCGTCGAAGTTCTGATCGAGCACGGTGTCCTTGCCCCACAGCGGGTCGGGCTCCTCGTCCACCTCGTACGACCACTGCGCCGCGCGCAGGCACTCGCGCACCGACTGGTAGTCCTTGAACTTGAAGTCCGGCACCCTGACCAGCTTCTCGTTCTCGGGGTCGGTCAGCGGATCCGTGCAGCGGGTCGAGTCGATCGTGCGGGTCCGGTCCGGGGGCTTCACGCCGCCGTCGGTGCCCTCGCGGCCCCCGTCGGCGCCGGGATCGGCGGTCGGGTCGGCGGTCGGGTCGGAGGTCGGGTCCGTCTGCTGGGTCTGGCCGGTCTCCTTGGCCTCGGGGTCGCCGCCGTCGCCACTGTTGAGCACGACGAGGATGATGGCGGTGGCGGCGATGACGGCGATGGCGATGACGACGGTCAGCCCGATGACCGCGACGTTCCGGTTGCCCCCGCCTCCGTTGCCTCCCCCCGGCCCGCCCTGCGGGCTGAGCGAGTACGGCTGGGGCGTGGAATACCCGCCGTGCGGCGACTGCGGGCCGCCGTGCTGCGGCTGCGCCGGGCCGAAGCCCTGCTGCTGCATCGGCTGGTACGGGGTGGCGGCGCCGGGCGGCGGCGAATGGTACGGGTTGACCGGCGGGAACACCGCCGAGCCGACGCCCGCGCCCGAGTCGCGCGCGTGCTCGCCCGCGACGACGGACGGCATCGCGCCCGGCGGCGTCATGCCGCCGGCGTGGCGTACCTCCTGGCGCATCTGCTCGGCGCTCGCGAACCGCTCGTCGGGGTTCTTCGCCAGCGCGCGCGCAACCAGCGCGTCGACCACCGGCGGTATCGTCCGGTTGATGGACGACGGCGCCGGCGGCTGCTCCTGTACGTGCGCGTAGGCGATGGCCAGCGGCGAGTCCGCGTCGAAGGGCAGCCGCCCGGTCAGCAGCTCGAAGAGCATCACGCCCACCGAATACAGGTCGGAGCGGGCGTCCACCCCGCGGCCCAGGGCCTGTTCGGGGGAGAGGTACTGCGGGGTGCCCACGACCATGCCGGTCTGCGTCATCGACGTGACGCCCGACTGCACGGCGCGGGCGATGCCGAAGTCCATCACCTTGACCTGCTCGCGGCGCGTCATCATGACGTTGCCCGGCTTGATGTCGCGGTGGACGAGACCCATCTCGTGGCTGGCGTCGAGCGCGGCGAGCACGTCCGAGACGATCCGCAGCGCCTTCTCCGTCGGCATCGCGCCGTACTGCGCCACGTCCTCGTCGAGCACCGAGCGCAGGGGCCGGCCCTCGACGTACTCCATGACGATGTACGGCACGGGGCCGCCGCCGTCGCCGGCGAAGCGGTCCTCGCCGGTGTCGAAGACGGAGACGACGTTCGGGTGGGACAGCCGGGCGACCGCCTGGGCCTCACGGCGGAAGCGCTCGCGGAAGGAGTCCTCGCGGCCCAGCTCGGTGTGGAGCGTCTTCACCGCGACCTGGCGGTCGAGGACGGTGTCGTGGGCGAGGTGGACGGATGCCATGCCGCCCGTGCCCAGCAGGTCGAGGAGCGGATAGCGGCCGCCCCCCACGGATCGACCGGCGTAGTCGTCCTGGCCGCCGTACTCGGTCATGCTGGATTCTCCCCCGGGTGCCTGCCTGATGCTGAAAGTCTGCCTCAGGCGGAGGAGAGGTCAAGCGGGTTGCCCGTTCCGTGACCACCTGCCCAGTTGGCCCGTCCCTTTGCGCCCCCTTTACCCACCGCTCACGTCCGGCGCCGGTCGTCGGTCCCGTCCCCCGCGCACGGTGGGCACCGCCGCGGTGAGGGAGCGGGTGAAGGGGCCCTCTCCCCTCCTCCGGGCCCGTCCGGGATTTGCGTACGGGCCCCCGGACCCGGTTGCATGTTCCGTTCAGTGGGGTCCGGTGTGTCAGGGGCAGGGGGTAGCGTGCCCCCTACCGGACGGACGACGGAACAACGACGAGACGACCACGAACCGAACCACCGCGAGGAACTGATGTCACAGACGGAGCCCCCCGAGGAGCCGTCGGCGAACGGGCCGGGCCGCGGCGGTATGGCTGACTCTCCGGAGAACTGGGGCGTGGGCGGGCTCGTCGGGGACGGGCGCTACCGGCTGACGCGCCGCCTGGGCCGCGGCGGCATGGCCGAGGTCTTCGCCGCGGAGGACGTGCGCCTCGGCCGCGAGGTGGCGGTCAAGCTGCTGCGCAGTGACCTCGCCGAGGATCCCGTCTCCAAGGCCCGCTTCACCCGCGAGGCGCAGTCGGTCGCGGGTCTGAACCACCACGCGGTCGTCGCGGTGTACGACTCGGGTGAGGACCAGGTCGCCGGGTCGACCGTGCCGTACATCGTCATGGAGCTGGTCGAGGGCCGGACGATCAAGGAGCTGCTGACCGGCGCCGAGATCCCGCCGCCCGACCAGGCGATGCTGATCGTCTCCGGGGTGCTGGAGGCGCTGGCGTACAGCCACCAGCACAGCATCGTCCACCGCGACATCAAGCCCGCGAACGTCATCATCACCACCACCGGCGCGGTGAAGGTGATGGACTTCGGCATCGCCCGCGCGCTGCACGGCGCGGCCTCGACCATGACGCAGACCGGCATGGTCATGGGCACCCCGCAGTACCTCTCCCCCGAGCAGGCGCTCGGCCGGCCCGTCGACACCCGCTCCGACCTCTACGCCGTGGGCTGTCTGCTGTACGAGCTGCTGACCGGCCGCCCGCCGTTCGTCGGTGAGACCCCGCTGGCCGTGGTCTACCAGCACGCGCAGGACAACGCCGTGCCGCCGTCCCAGATCGGCGAGGACGCGCCGCCGGAGCTGGACGGCCTGGTCATGCGCGCGCTCGCCAAGGAGCCCGACGACCGCTTCCAGACCGCCGACGAGATGCTCGGCCTCGTGCAGTACGCGCTGCGCATGCTGCGCGACGTCGGCCCGCACACCGGCACGTGGGACACCGGCGCGGTGGCCGCCGGCGGTACGCCGCCGATGGGCACCCAGGCCGTCGGCGCCACGGCCGCCACCACGGCGATGGCCGCCGCGGGCGGCGACACCTCGCAGCGTCCGCTGCTGCGGCCCAGCGGGCCGGACGACGGCGGCTTCGAGCCCGGCCCGCGCCGCGCGGGCCGGAGGCGCGGGAAGATGTGGGCGATCGCGGCCCTGGCGGTGGTCGCCATAGTGATGGGCGTGGCGTTCGCGCTGAGCGGCGGCGAGGAGGAGAACCCGAAGCAGGCGCCGCCGTCGCCGACGAAGCAGGAGCCGAAGCAGAAGAAGAACGAGGAGACGGAGAACGAGACGCCCGCGCCCACGGAGGAAGAGCCCACGTACGAGGACGACGATCCGACGTGGGAGAACACCTCCGAGCCTCCGCCGAGCACCTCTCCGACGGACAGCCCGACGGACACCGGCAGCCCGACCGGCTCGCCCAGCGAGCCGACCGAGGACGCCGGCGGCACCACGAGCGAGGGCAGCGGCAGCACGACCGAGGGCGGCACGCAGGGCGGCACGGCGGGCGAGACCACCGGGGAGACGACCGGCGAGACGTCGGGCGAGACCACCGGGGAGACGACCGGCGAGGCCGACGGCGGCGAGATCGGCGGCGACATCGCGGGCCGGGCCAGCGGCGGCGCCGGCACCGAAGGCTGACCCCGGCCGCCCGCCGGGCCGCCATGTGACGGGAAGAGCAGGGGCGCGGCGCTCACGCGCGCGGCGCTTACGGGCCGCGCGTGCGCCGTATGCCGTACGCGGGGCGTGCCGCCCGCGCACACCGTGCCTCAGCCGCCCCGGCCGAAGCAGCCCGGGGCCGCCTACCCCTCCCGGTCGCCGCCGCCCTGTTCCGCCTGGCGGCGCGCGACGTACGCCGCCGCCTGCGACCTGCGCTCCATGTTCAGCTTCGACAGCAGGCTGGACACGTAGTTCTTGATCGTCTTTTCCGCCAGATGCAGCCGCTCGCCGATGGCCCGGTTCGTCAGCCCTTCGCCGATCAGATCGAGGATCCTGCGCTCCTGGTCCGTCAGCCCGGCCAGCCGCTCGTCGTCCCGCCCGCGGCCGCCGTCGCGCAGCCGCTCCAGCACCCGCGCCGTGGCGACCGGGTCGAGCAGTGACTTGCCGGCGGCGACGTCCCGTACGGCGGTCAGCAGCTCGTTGCCGCGGATGGCCTTGAGCACGTACCCGGACGCACCGGCCATGATCGCGTCGAAGAGCGCCTCGTCGTCGGCGAACGAGGTGAGCATGAGGCACTTGATGCCCTCGTCCCGGGAGCGGATCTCCCGGCAGACCTCGACGCCGCTGCCGTCGGGCAGCCGGACGTCGAGCACGGCCACGTCGGGCCGGACGGCGGGGATGCGGACGAGCGCGTCGGCGGCGGTGCCGGCCTCGCCGACGACCTCGATGTCCGGCTCGGCCTGAAGCATCTCGTGTACCCCCCGACGGACCACTTCATGGTCATCGAGGAGGAATACCGTGATTTTTCCATCCATCGCCACTGTTCCAGTCTCACATACCGGGTCTTCCCGCGCTTGAGGCCGCCGGGATAACGTGCCACTGTCCCGGCGGCCTGCGAGGCTGTGACCAGTGGACCTGATGCCGACGAGGCGAGCCGGCTCCTGCGTTACTAGGAAATCAAAGCAAAACCGCAGGTCAGGACCGCTTCGCGAAGCAGCGGACCACTGTGTAACGTGCCTGCCAGTGGGAAGGACGCCGGGCGCCTGTCACCCCGGATCCCCTCGGTGCACCCACCCCGTGCACGCAGGGACCCGGGTGAGCCGCCCTCCGCTGCCGCGGGGGACCGAAGGCCACCGGCGATCCCGGGGGCCGGAGAGACGTCAGGAGAGACCGTGACCGAGAGCACTGCCGCGCGCGACCCGCGCCGCAGCAGCAAGCGCACCGGCGGGAGCGCAGCCGCGTCGGCGGCGCCCGCGAAGAAGGCAGCGGCCAGGAAGACGCCGGCCAGGAAAGCGACCGCCGACGCCGAGCCGCCCGCGAAGAAGGCCGCCGCCGGGAAGACGGCGGCGAAGAAGACGGCGCGCGGGAAGACCGCGGCGAAGAAGACGGCCGGGACGGCGAAAGCAGCCGCGACGGTGCCCGCCGGCCCTCTCGCGCACGGTCCCGGCACCGATGCCGGCGAGCTGGTCCAGCTCCTCACTCCCGAGGGTGAGCGCGTCGAGCACCCCGAGTACGCGGTCGACCCGAGCCCGGAGGAACTGCGCGGCCTCTACCGCGACATGGTCCTCACCCGCCGCTTCGACTCCGAGGCCGTCACCCTGCAGCGCCAGGGTGAGCTGGGCCTGTGGCCCTCGCTGCTCGGCCAGGAGGCCGCCCAGGTCGGCTCCGGCCGGGCGACCCACGAGGACGACTACGTCTTCCCCACCTACCGCGAGCACGGCGTCGCCTGGTGCCGCGGCGTGGACCCGACGCTGCTGCTCGGCATGTTCCGCGGCGTGAACAACGGCGGCTGGGATCCGAACAGCAACAACTTCCACCTCTACACGATCGTCATCGGCTCCCAGACGCTGCACGCCACCGGCTACGCGATGGGCGTCGCCAAGGACGGTGCCGACTCCGCCGTCGTGGCGTACTTCGGCGACGGCGCCTCCAGCCAGGGCGACGTCGCCGAGGCGTTCACCTTCGCCGCCGTCTACAACGCCCCGGTCGTCTTCTTCTGCCAGAACAACCAGTGGGCCATCTCCGAACCCACCGAGCGCCAGAGCCGCGTTCCGCTGTACCAGCGCGCCGCCGGCTACGGCTTCCCCGGCGTCCGCGTCGACGGCAACGACGTGCTCGCCGTGCTCGCCGTCACCCGCAGGGCACTGGAGCACGCCCGCTCCGGCCAGGGCCCGATGCTGATCGAGGCGTACACGTACCGCATGGGCGCCCACACCACCTCCGACGACCCCACCCGCTACCGCCGCGACGACGAGCGCGCCGCCTGGGAGGCCAAGGACCCGATCCTGCGGCTGCGCACCCTGCTGGAGCGGGAAGACCTCGCCGACGAGGCGTTCTTCGCCGGGCTCGACGAGGAGAGCGACGCGCTGGCCAGGCGGGTGCGCGAGGCCATCAGGACCATGGCGGACCCGGACCCGATGGCCATCTTCGAGAACATCTACGCCGACGGCCACGCCGTCGTCGACGAGGAACGCACGCAGTACGCGGCGTACCAGGCGTCCTTCGCGGACTCCGCCGACGAGGCGGGCGCCCCCGCCGGGAAGGGGCACTGACCATGGCGGTCGAGAAGATGGCACTGGCCAAGGCGATCAACGCGTCGCTGCGCACGGCCATGGAGGACGACGCCAAGGTGCTCGTCCTCGGCGAGGACGTCGGCAAGCTCGGCGGCGTCTTCCGCGTCACCGACGGGCTGCAGAAGGACTTCGGTGAGGACCGGGTCATCGACTCGCCGCTGGCCGAGTCCGGCATCGTCGGCACCGCGATCGGGCTGGCGCTGCGCGGCTACCGGCCGGTGGTGGAGATTCAGTTCGACGGGTTCGTCTTCCCGGCGTACGACCAGATCGTCACGCAGCTCGCGAAGATGCACGCGCGCGCGCTGGGCACGGTCAAGCTGCCGGTCGTCGTCCGGATCCCCTACGGCGGCGGCATCGGCGCGGTCGAGCACCACAGCGAGTCGCCGGAGGCGCTGTTCGCGCACGTGGCGGGGCTCAAGTGCGTCTCGCCCTCGACGCCCGCGGACGCGTACTGGATGCTCCGGCAGGCCATCCACAGCGACGACCCGGTGATCTTCTTCGAGCCCAAGCGGCGATACTGGGACAAGGGCGAGGTCAACACCTCGGCCATCCCCGGTCCGCTGCACGAGGCGCGGGTCGCCCGGGAGGGCACGGACCTGACGCTCGTCGCCTACGGGCCGATGGTGAAGACGTGCCTGGAGGTCGCCGCGGCGGCGGCCGAGGAGGGCACGTCGCTGGAGGTCGTGGACCTGCGCTCCATGTCGCCGATCGACTTCGACGCCGTGCAGCGTTCGGTGGAGAAGACCGGCAGGCTGGTCGTCGTGCACGAGGCCCCGGTGTTCTACGGCTCCGGCGGGGAGATCGCCGCGCGCATCACGGAGCGGTGCTTCTACCATCTGGAGGCCCCGGTGCTCCGCGTCGGCGGCTTCCATGCGCCGTACCCGCCCGCGAGGCTGGAGGAGGAGTACCTCCCCAACCTCGACCGGGTGCTCGACGCCGTCGACCGCGCGCTTGCGTACTGAAGAGGGAGCGTGTCCGTGACCATGAGCAACACCGCGCGGCTCCGTGAGTTCAGGCTGCCCGACGTGGGCGAGGGCCTGACGGAGGCGGAGATCCTCAAGTGGTACGTCCAGCCTGGTGACGCCGTGCACGACGGCATGGTGGTGTGCGAGGTGGAGACGGCCAAGGCGGCGGTCGAACTGCCGATCCCGTATGACGGGGTGGTGCAGGAGATCCGCTTCGCCGAGGGCGACACGGTCGACGTCGGAACACCCATCATCGCGGTCGACACGGAACCCGGTGCCGCCCCCGGACCCGGGGGGACCGAGGCCCCGGCCGACGCCGCACCCGAACCGGGCGGTGCCGGACCCGCCGGCGGCCCGGCGGCCCCGGAACCGGGTGCCGCGGCGCCGGATGACGCGGGGGCGGGGGCCGGCGGCGCCAAGCGGGAGCCGGTGCTCGTCGGCTACGGCGTGGCGCAGAGTTCGACGAAGCGCCGCCCGCGCAGGCCGCAGTCCGGCACCGAGTCGGGGGTCGCCTCGGCGGCGATCCAGGCCGAGCTGAACGGCCGCGACGCGCCACCGCAGGCGCCCGCCGGCCCGGCCGGTACCGGCACCACCGTCCCGTCCGGCGGCCCCGCCGCCGCAGGCGGCATCGCGGGCATGCCGGGAGCAGGCGGCCCCGCCGCCGCGGCACCCGCCGCGCCCGCCGCAGGCGGCCCCGCAGGTGGCCGCGTGCTCGCCAAGCCGCCCGTGCGCAAGCTCGCCAAGGACCTCGGCGTCGACCTGACCGGCGTCGTGCCCACCGGCGACGGCGGCGTCATCACCCGCGACGACGTCCACGCCGCCGCGGCCCCGCCGCCGAAGGCGCCGTCCGTACCGGCCGCCCAGCCCGAACCGGAGCCGCAGCGGGCGCCCGCCGAAGAACCGGCGGGCACCGCCCGCGAGACCCGTATCCCCATCAAGGGCGTCCGCAAGGCCACCGCCCAGGCGATGGTCACGAGCGCCTTCACCGCACCGCACGTCACGGAGTTCGTCACCGTCGACGTCACCCGCACGATGAAGCTCGTACGGGAGCTGAAGGAGGACCCCGATCTCGCCGGGCTGCGGATCAACCCGCTGCTCATCGTCGCCAAGGCGTTCCTGCTGGCGATCCGGCGCAACCCCGAGGTCAACTCCGCCTGGGACGAGGACCGTCAGGAGATCGTCCGCCGGCACTACGTGAACCTCGGCATCGCCGCCGCCACGCCGCGCGGCCTGATCGTGCCCAACATCAAGGACGCGCACGCCAGATCGCTGCCCGAGCTGGCCACGGAGCTGTCCGGGCTGGTCGCCACCGCCCGCGAGGGCAGGACGACGCCGGAGGCGATGCAGGGCGGCTCGGTGACGATCACCAACATCGGCGTCTTCGGCATCGACACCGGTACGCCGATCCTCAACCCCGGCGAGCCGGCGATCCTCGCCTTCGGCGCGATCAAGCAGCAGCCGTGGGTGCACAAGGGGAAGGTCAGACCGCGGCATGTGACGACGCTCGCGCTCGCCTTCGACCACCGGCTGGTCGACGGGGAGCTGGGCTCGAAGGTGCTCGCGGACGTCGCGGCGGTCCTGGAGCGGCCGAAGCGGCTGCTCACCTGGGGCTGATCAGCGAATAACGCCCACGCCCCCGGCCCGTGCGGACGGTGCCGGGGGCGTCGGCATGCGTGCGCGGAGGTGCGGCCCGTGTCCGTATCGCGGACGGCGGCGGCATACGCATACGTGTGGTATCTATGCTGTGCGCATGCCTCCGAGCCCGTCCGCCCCGGCCAAGCCCGCGCCCGCCGCCGACCGCGTCTACGCCCACGTCAAACAGGGCGTGCTGGAACGGCGTTACGAGGGCGGCACGATGCTCACCGAGGGCGAGCTGGCCGACGCCGTCGGCGTCTCGCGGACGCCCGTGCGCGAGGCGCTGCTACGGCTGCAGGCGGAGGGGCTGCTGGAGCTGTACCCGAAGAAGGGCGCGTTCGTCCTGCCCGTCTCCGCCCAGGAGATCGCCGACGTCGTCGAGACCCGGATGCTCGTCGAGGAGCACGCGGCCCGCCGTTCCGTACCCGCGCCCGCCTCGCTGCTCACCCGGCTCGAAGAGCTGCTGGAGGAGCAGCGCCGGCACGTCGAGGCCGACGACCGCGCCGCCGCGTCCGTCACCGACCGCTGCTTCCACGCCACGATCGTCCGCAACGCCGGCAACGACATCCTCGTCCGCCTCTACGACCAACTCCGCGACCGCCAGCTCCGCATGGGCGTCGCGCTCATGAACGCCCGGCCCGGCCGCATGCACCGCTCGCTCACCGAGCACGCCGAGATCCTCCGGGCGCTGCGCAGCGGCAGCGCCGACGCGGCCGCCGCCGCGGTGCACGGCCACGTCGCCTCCGTACGGGACCTGCTCCGCGGGGACGTGCGGTGACCGCCGTCCGCGCGGGGGGTACCGCAGGCGCCCGCGGCCTGCCCGGCGACCCGCCGGGCGGGGTGAGGGCCGCCGCCGTCTGGAGCCTGGGCGTCGCCGTCTACTTCGTCGCCGTCACGTACCGGACGAGCCTGGGCGTCGCCGGCATCGACGCCGCCGAGCGCTTCGACGTCGGCGCGTCCGCCCTGTCGGGCTTCTCCATCCTCCAGCTCCTCGTCTATGCCGGGATGCAGATCCCCGTCGGCCTGCTCGTCGACCGGCTCGGCACGCGCCGGGTGCTGGCGATGGGCATCGTGCTGTACACGGCGGGGCAGTTCGGCTTCGCGCTCTCCGGCACGTACGGCACCGCCCTGGCCTCCCGCGCGCTGCTCGGCTGCGGCGACGCGATGACGTTCATCAGCATCCTGCGGCTCGGCGCGCGCTGGTTCCCCGCCCGCCGCGGGCCGCTGATAGCGCAGCTCGCGGGGCTCGTCGGGATGGCGGGCAACCTGGTCTCCACGCTCGTACTCTCCCGCATGCTCCAGGAGTTCGGCTGGACCCCGACCTTCGCGGGCAGCGCGGTGGCCGGCGCGGTCATGCTCGTCCTCGTCCTGCTCTTCCTGCGCGACCAGCCCCGGGACTACGTCGCGCCGCCCCCCGAGGACCACCGCGGCGGCGGCATCCGGGCGCAGATAGCCGGCGCCTGGCGCGAGCCGGGTACGCGGCTGGGCTTCTGGGTGCACTTCACCACCCAGTTCCCGGCGATGATCTTCCTGCTGCTGTGGGGGCTGCCGTTCCTCGTCGAGGCCCAGGGGGCGAGCCGCGCGGAGGCCGGCCAACTGCTGACGCTGCTGGTGCTGTCCAACATGGCCGTCGGCCTGGTCTACGGCCAGCTCGTCGCCCGGCACCACGCGGCGCGGCTGCCGCTGGCGCTGGGCACGGTGGCGGCGACGGCGGCGGTGTGGGGCACGGTGCTGAGCTGGCCGGGGGGACACGCGCCGGGGTGGCTGCTGGTGGTGCTGTGCTGCGTCCTGGGCGCGTGCGGGCCGGCGTCGATGATCGGCTTCGACTTCGCCCGCCCGGCGAACCCGCCGGAGCGGCTGGGCACGGCGTCCGGCATCGTCAACATGGGGGGCTTCACGGCGTCCATCACGACGCTGCTGGCGGTGGGTCTGCTGCTCGACGCCACGGGCGACCGCTACGGCATCGCGTTCGCGAGCGTCTTCGTCCTGCAGATCCTGGGGACGACCCAGATCCTGCGCCTGCGCCGACGGGCCCACCGCCGCGAACGCGAACGCCTGGTGGCGAGCCGCGTCTCGGCCGTCCACGTACCCGCGTGAGGCGCCGGGCCTCCGCGTGACCCGCAGGGCCGCCCGCCGCGCCGGAGCCGCCGTCTTCTCCCTGCCCGGTGCCGACCACGACGGCGGCTGGGTACGGGCCGCCGGGATCCTGCCCCGTGTGCGGCGCTTCCTCACGGCCGGCACGACGGCGGTCAGCCCTTCGGCGGGCGACGCTCCGGTGCACCACTCCTAATCGGTCGCGACCTCCGTGGGCACGTCGGCCGCGCCCTGGGCGGCCTGCGGAGCGGGAGCCGGTGCCGAACCCGGTGCCGGCCCGCGGAAGTCCGCCGGACCCGGAGGCGCGTCGGGGAGGGACTCCGGCGGAGCGCCGTTCTCGATCATGGAGCCGAGGCCCACCACCGCCGCCACGTCCGGGCGTTCCGCGATCTGCACGGGCAGCCCCACCGACGTCCGCAGCATCGTCTCCAGGCCCGGCATGGTCGCGCTCTCGCCCGCCAGCACGATCCCGCGGTCCCCGATGTCCGCCACCAGGTCCGGCGGGCAGCGCCGCAGCACCGAACGGATCCCGTCCAGCACCGCCAGCATCGGCACTCCCGCCGCCTGCCCGACGGCCGCCGGGTCGACCCGCACCGTACGCGGGCGGCCCGAGATCACATCGCGGCCGAGCACGTCGAGCGACGCCGCGCCCTGCGCGCCGGCGAGCGACAGCTCGCGGTGCACCTGGCCGACGGTGTGGCTGCGCAGCATCACCTCGTGGTTGATGCGCAGGTGCTCCACCAGCGCCCGGTCCACCGCCGCGCCGCCCACCGGCACCTTCTCGGCGGCGACGACGTTGCCCAGCGACAGCACGGCGATCTGCGTCATCGCCGTACCGCACACCACGATCAGCGTGCCCTCCGCCGCCGGCACCGGCAGCCCGCAGCCCACCGCCGTGGCGATGAGGGTGTCGACGAGGATGACCCGCTTCGCGCCCAGCCCCGCCAGTGTGTCGATCATCGCCCGCTGCGTCAGCGGCTCGACGTCGTGCGGGGTGCACGCCGCGGCCCGTAGCGCGGGGTGGAAGCGCCAGGATCTGCGGACCCTGGCGTGGATGAGGTGGCGCAGCATGCGCTGGGCCATCTCGATGTCGGTGATGCCGTTCGGCCCCACGGGCCGGGCGACCTGGATGTGCGCGGGGGTACGCCCGGTCATCGCCTCGGCCTGTCCGCCGACGGCCACCAGGGCGCCGGTACGGGTGTTGAGGGCCACGGCGCTCGGCTCGTCCACGACGAGGCCGGTGCCCTTGAGGTAGACGCGGGTGCGGGAGGAACCGATGTCGACGGCGACGCTGCAACGGAGAAGCTGATCCTGGCTGATACTCACATGATCAGCCTGGGGCGCGGGAGCGCGGGACGCCCGCCGGGCTGTGCCGGTCGGATGAGCGCCGCCCCCCTACGGGTGAAGGCGCGGGTCCGTCGCGGCGCGCGGGGCGCCCGCCGCCGGGCCGTACGCCCGCCACGGCATGCGACGCGGCGTCATGTCCCGCCGCGCCGGCCCGCCGTGGCGCCGTCTTCGAGGTGGTCCTGCCGGCCCGCGGTCAGTCGGTCACCGTGAAGTGCCGCAGGACCGCCTCCGCCAGCTTCGGATCACCCTCCGCCTTCACCCGGTCCGCCGCCGCTGCCGCCCGCAGCCGGCCCGTCGCCAGCCACAGGTACGTCTCCCAGTCCGTCGTCAGCGTCACCGTCGGCCCGAGCGAGACGCTGCCGTCGATGGACCCGCGGCCGTCCTCCCCCACCCGT
The DNA here is from genome assembly GCF_000482585.1 of Streptomyces sp. CNQ329. Lineage (NCBI taxonomy): Bacteria > Bacillati > Actinomycetota > Actinomycetes > Kitasatosporales > Streptomycetaceae > Streptomyces > Streptomyces sp. CNQ329. Next base: position 51,422 of record NZ_AXVU01000021.1, read on the forward strand.
ACCGTGCGCATGAACTCCAGCGGACCCGTCACGTCCACGACCACGACCGAACCCGGCCGGGCGCCCGCGTCCTCGGCCACCACCTTCGGCAGCCGCCTCAGCAGCTCGTCCCGCGCGATGTGGGCGCCGGGCGAGTCGAGGTTCCCCGGCTTGCCGAGTGCGCGGCGGATGTCCTGCTCGTGCACCCAGATGTCGAAGGCCCGGTAGTGCGTCAGCTCGGCCAGCGTCATCTCGCTGCCGAACGCCCCGCGCACCGTGGCGTCCGGCGCGCGCTTCTCGTCGCGGAGCTGGCGCCGGCGGCGGATCAGCGTGTACTCGAGGTCGGCGGTCATCTCCGGCGCGGTGTGGTGGCGGCGCGTGTCGACCTGCACCTCGACGTAGCGCGCCTTTTCGCCCGTGATGTGCATAAGGTCGGCCGGAAGGTTGTGGATCGGCCGCGGATCGCCGAGTGCCTCGCACTCCGCGCCGATGATGTGGGAGACGACGTCGCGGACGGACCACCCCGGCAGTCCGCTTCGACCGCTCCACTCCCCCTCGGAGAGCGGTGCCACGAGTTCGGATATGGCCTCGGCCGAGTGGGCCCAGGCATCGATGGACGGCTGGAGGCTGGAGTGGACGGTCACACTACCCCTTACGGGATCGTTCGCGAGATGCACGGCAGGCCCTAAGTTACGCTGCGCGCGGGTGCCCCGGCAGTGCTTTCGGGTGACGATTATGCGGTGAGGCAAACGACTTGGACTTCGAGGTGGTGGTAAGGTGCGCGCTTCTCTGATCCAGTTTCGGGTGGATCCGGATGAAACCGTGGAAAGCAGGCGGGCCCGGGCGGCGGCGCTCGTGCGTGCCGAGAAGGGCTCCGGGCTGGTGGTCCTGCCCGAGCTGTGGCACCTGGGTGCGTTCGCCTACGACGACTTCGAGACCGGGGCCGAGACCCTCGACGGACCCACGGCGGCGGCGATGGCGGCGGCGGCCCGGGACGCCGGCGTGTGGCTGCACGCGGGGTCGCTCGTGGAACGGGACGCGTCCGGGACGCTGTTCAACACGAGCCTGCTCTACGCGCCGGACGGCGAGCTGGCGCACAGGTACCGCAAGATCCACCGCTTCGGCTTCGACAGCGGCGAGGCCGTGCTCATGGGCGCCGGCGAGGAGGTCGTCACCGCGGACCTCGCCGACACCGTCGTCGGCCTCGCCACCTGCTATGACCTGCGCTTCCCCGAGCTGTTCCGGGCCCTGACCGACAAGGGCGCGCGGGCCTTCGCCGTCCCGGCCGGCTGGCCCGCCACGCGCCGCGGCCACTGGCGGCTGCTGGCGCAGGCGCGGGCGGTGGAGAACCAGGCGTACGTCCTGGCCTGCAGCACGGCGGGGACCACCGGCGGGGTGGCGCAGGCGGGCCACAGCATGATCGTGGACCCGAAGGGCGGGATCCTGGCGGAGGCGGGCGAGGAGGAGGAAGTCCTGCGCGCGGAGCTGGACCCGGCGCTTGTGGCGCGTACCCGGGAGGAGTTCCCGGTGCTGCGGGACCGGGTGCTCGGGCGGCCGTAGGGCCGGAGCGCTCGTACGGCCGGAGCGGCCCCGGGCGCCGGGGTCGCGGGCCCCCCTGCCGCAGCGCCTGGGAATGGCCGCGGCGGCGGTGTGGTTGGCTCTGCTTATGGCGAAACGTGCCCGTCTCCGGGCTCCCGAACTGGTCGGCAGGGGCGGCTGGCTGAACACCGGCGGGGCGGAGCTGAGCCTCGCCGCGCTGCGCGGCCGTGTCGTGATCCTGGATTTCTGGACCTTCTGCTGCATCAACTGTCTGCACGTCCTGGACGAGCTGCGTGAGCTGGAGGAGAAGCACCGGGACACCGTGGTCGTCGTCGGTGTGCACTCGCCGAAGTTCGTGCACGAGGCGGAGCACGCGGCCGTCGTGGACGCCGTCGAGCGCTACGGCGTCCACCACCCGGTGCTGGACGACCCGGAGCTGGCGACGTGGAAGCAGTACGCGGTGCGGGCGTGGCCGACGCTGGTGGTGATCGACCCGGAGGGGTACATCGTCGCGCAGCACGCCGGGGAGGGGCACGTCCACGCCATCGAGCGGCTGGTCGCGGAGCTGGAGGCGGAACACGCGGCCAAGGGCACGCTGCACCGCGGGGACGGCCCGTACGTCGCGCCGGAGCCGGTGGCGACGCATCTGCGCTTCCCCGGGAAGGCGCTGCGGCTGCCGTCGGGGAACCTGCTCGTCTCCGACACCACACGGCACCGGCTGGTGGAGCTGGAGCCGGACGGCGAGACGGTGGTGCGGCGGATCGGAAGCGGGGAGCGGGGGTTCACGGACGCCGAGCCCGGCGGTCGGGGGGCGCGCTTCAACGAGCCGCAGGGGCTGGCGCTGCTGCCGTCGGGCGCGGTGGCGGTGGCGGACACCGTGAACCACGCGCTCAGGTCCGTCGACCTCGCCACCGGGTCGGTGACGACGCTGGCGGGGACCGGGCGGCAGTGGTGGCAGGGCTCGCCGGCGTCGGGGCCGGGGCGGGAGGTCGACCTGTCGTCGCCGTGGGACGTGGCGTGGTTCGACGGACGGCTGTGGATCGCGATGGCGGGCGTCCACCAACTGTGGACGTACGACCCGGAGACCGGCACGGTGGCGGTGGCGGCCGGCACGACGAACGAGGGGCTGTTCGACGGGCCGGCGGAGGAGGCGTGGTTCGCGCAGCCGTCGGGCCTTGCGGCGACGGACGGCCGGCTGTGGATCGCGGACTCGGAGACCTCGGCGCTGCGCTGGCTGGAGCCGGCCGGCGGGCCGGGGCGGCGGGCGCGGGTGCACACGGCGGTCGGCACCGGGCTCTTCGACTTCGGCCACCGCGACGGCCCTGCCGGCGAGGCGCTGCTCCAGCACCCGCTGGGCGTCACGGCCCTGCCGGACGGCTCGGTGGCGGTCTCGGACACGTACAACCACGCCGTGCGCCGCTACGACCCGGCCACCGGCACGGTGACCACCCTGGCGACGGACCTGCGGGAGCCGTCGGACGCGGTGGTGGACGGCGACGAGATCGTGGTCGTCGAGTCCGCCCGCCACCGCCTGACCCGCCTCCGGCTGCCGGAGGAGGCGGTCCGGGTCGCGCCGGTGGCCCACCGCACGCGGCGCGCGGCGACGGACGTGGCACCGGGCGGTCTGTCGCTGGACGTCGTCTTCCGCCCCCCGCCGGGCCAGAAACTCGACACCCGCTACGGCCCGGCCACACGTCTGCTCGTCAGCGCCACCCCTCCGGAGCTGCTCGCGGCCGGCGAGGGCCCGGGCACGGACCTGACCCGCGAGGTGGTCGTGTCGGCGGACGGCCCGGCGGAGGGCGTCCTGCACGTCTCGGCGATGGCGGCGAGCTGCGACGACGACCCGTCGGTGGAGTACCCGGCGTGCCACGTGCACCAGCAGGACTGGGGCGTTCCCCTCCGCGTCACGGAGTCGGGCGCACGACGCCTGCCGCTGATCCTGGCGGGGATGGACGAGGGGCCGTAGCGGCGCATCGGCAGGGCTTCGGTCGAGGCCGGAGAGTGACGCCCGGCGGCGGGGGCCGCCCGGCTGGTCCGCCGGGATGCCGAACCAGCGAGGGGTGGATCGGCCGCGCGCCCGGGGCGGCGTCTTCGGGCTCGAACCGGACGCGACGGTGGCCGTCAGGCCGTACGCGTGACGCCACGCGGGCGGCGCGGCCCGGGGGCCGGGAGGAGCCGCCCGCCCGGTTCACTCCGTCAGGAACGCCGCCAGCGCGCCGGCCAGCAGGTGCGGGTCCTCCGCGCCGCACAGCTCCCGCGCCGAGTGCATCGAGAGGATGGCCGTCCCGATGTCCACGGTCGTGATCCCGTGGCGGGCCGCCGTGATGGGGCCGATGGTCGTGCCGCAGGGCATCGCGTTGTGGGAGACGAACGTCTGCCACGGCACCCCGGCCCGCTCGCAGGCGTGGGCGAAGATCCCGCGGCCGGCGCCGTCCGTGGCGTAGCGCTGGTTGACGTTGACCTTGAGGATCGGTCCCGCGTTCGGCATCGGGTGGTGGCCCGGCTCGTGGCGCTCGGGGTAGTTCGGGTGCACGGCGTGGCCGGTGTCGGAGGAGAGGCAGACGGAGCCGGCCAGTGCGCGGGCGGCGTCGTCGTAGGAGCCGCCGCGGGCCGTGACGATGCGGCGCAGGACGGTGCCGAGGAGGGGACCTTCCGCGCCGGTGTCGGACTGGCTGCCGGTCTCCTCGTGGTCGAAGGCTGCGAGCACGGGGATGGCGGCGAGCGGGGCGCCGGCCTCCCCCGTGCCCCCGTGGACGTGAGCGGTGCCGGCCGCGGCGGTCAGGGCGGCGAGGCCGGCGTGTACGGAGAGGAGGTTGTCCATGCGCGGACCCGCGAGCAGCTCGCGGTCGCGGCCGAGGTAGGCGGGGGGTTCGACGCTGTGCACCATCAGGTCCCAGCCGATGACGTCGTCCGCCGCGACCGCGGCCTCCGCGGCCAGGAACCCGACGAGGTCGCCCTCGCGCACGGCGCCGAGACCCCAGATCGGCGTCACGTGGCGCTGCTTGTCGAGCTTCAGGCCCTCGGAGACCACGCCCCTGTCGAGGTGGATGGCGAGCTGGGGTACGCGCAGCAGCGGCCGGTCGATGTTGACCAGCCGTACCTCCGCGCCGCCCGGCCCGTGGCCCCCGCCGTCCGCGCCCCCGCCCGCGTCCGCCGCCCCCGGCCGCAGCGTCAGCCGGCCCGCCAGCCCCAGATCCCGGTCCAGCCAGCTGTTCAGCAGCGCTCCGCCGTAGACCTCCACCGCGATCTGCCGCCACCCGTGCGCGCCCGTGTCCGGAACCGGCTTGACCCGCAGGTTGGGCGAGTCGGTGTGGGCGCCCACGATGCGGAACGGGGTCTCGGGGGCGCTGCCCTCGGGCACGTACCAGGCGATGAGCGCGCCGCCCCGCAGCACGTACCGGCCCCCGGCCGTCGCGTCCCAGGCGTCGGTCTCCCGGAGCTGGGTGAACCCGGCCTTCTCCAGCCGCCGGGCGGCCTCGGCCACGGCGTGGTACGGCGTGGGGGAGGCGGTGAGATACCCGGCGAGGTCGTCGGTGTGGCTGCGGTCGAACCGGGGTGAAGGAGCAGAGGTCATGAGCAAAGCCTAAGACGTGGGTGAGAAGCGGAATCGAGCCATTGCCTTTGCTGAATCGTTGTCTTACGTTCTTCCGGGTGCGTGTCGCCTGTGGCCACTGAGGCGCCGGCTGTCCGCACGGGGGGAGTGACAGGCAGGCACGGGGTGAAGGAAGGGTGGCAAGAGCCCTATGGGAGTCGTGAACACGGGCATCAAGCGCAGAGCGCGGCTGCTGGGCGAGGCGCTCCGGCCGCCGCGGCAGTTGACGGGCCCGGGCGCGGAGGCGGCCTCCGGGGCCCGGGCGGCGCCCGAAGCCGCGACGCCGCGGACGACCGCGGTGAAGACCAAACCGAAGGGTCCGCGCCCGCCCAAGAAGACGGTCGCGCTGGAGTACGGGGCGGAGCCCATGCCCCGGCAGGTCGAGGCGCCGGTCTTCGTGCTCGCGCCGGTGCGCTCCGGCTCCACCCTGCTGCGCATGCTGCTCAACAGCCACTCCCGCATACGCGCCCCGCACGAGCTGCACCTGCGGACCCTCGGCGTGGAGCTGACCCCCGGCTTCTCCGACCAGTCCATGCTCGAACTCGGGCTGGACAAGGTGGAGCTGGAGCACGTGCTGTGGGACCGGGTGCTGCACCTGGAGCTGGAGCGCAGCGGCAAGGACATCGTCGTCGACAAGACCCCGGGCAACGTGTGGACCTGGGAACGGCTGCATCACGCCTGGCCCAAGGCGAAGTTCCTGTTCCTGCTGCGCCACCCCGAGGGTGTCGTCAGCTCGTTGGAGAACCGCAAGTCCAACACCTCGACCCGCGCGCAGAACGAGGCGAACGCGCTGAAGTACTTCGAGCCGCTGGAGCGGGCCCGCACCACGCTCGACGGCCACACCCTCACGTACGAGGACCTGACCTCCGACCCGGAGCGGGTCATGCGGGAGGTGTGCGCGTACCTGGAGGTGGAGTTCGAGGCGTCGATGCTGGAGTACGGCGAGCAGGACCACGGCCGGCTCCGGCCCAACCTCGGGGACCGCAGCGACAACATCAAGTCCGGCCGGATCCAGGCGGCCCGCACCTTCGAGGGGGAGGCCGTCGAGCTCTCCCCGGAGCTGGCGGAGTACGCCGCCGCCTGGGGCTACCGGGCCTGACCCCGCCCGGCCCTCCGGAGCCCACCGGGGTCCGGATCCGGCGCCTTCGTCGTCGTCAGAAGGGCGCCGTGTCCGGACCCCGGGGCCGGGGGCCCGGACACGGTCCCGCGTCAGCGCGGACGCCCGTGACCCGCGTGCCGTACGCCACCGGCTCACGCCGGGGCGGCTCCCTCGGACCGGGGCCTCAGCACGCGGCTCGGCACGGGGCCCTCAGAACGCGGCCTCGTCCAGCTCCATCAGCGACTGGTCCGTGGTCTCCGCCAGCGCCCGCTGCACCCCGACCCCCGGCAGCACGTTCCGCGCGAAGAAGGTCGCCGCGGCGATCTTCCCCTGGTAGAACGCCACGTCCTTCGCCGCGGCCGTCGGCAGCTTCTCGGCGGCCACCGAGGCGCCCCTGAGCAGCAGATAGGCGATCACGACGTCGCCGGAGGCGAGCAGCAGCCGGGTGGTGTTGAGCCCCACCTTGTAGAGGGACTTCACGTCCTTCTCGGTGGCCGCGAGGTCGGACAGCATCGCCCCGACGATGGCCTCCAGGTCCGCCGCCGCCCCGGCCAGCTCGTCGCGCGCCGCGGCGAGTTGCTCCCCGCCGGCCGCCTCGGCCAGGAACTTCTTGATCTCCTCGGCCAGGGAGGTCAGCGCCTGTCCCTGGTTGCGGACGATCTTCCGGAAGAAGTAGTCCTGCCCCTGGATGGCGGTGGTGCCCTCGTAGAGGGTGTCGATCTTCGCGTCCCGGATGTACTGCTCGATCGGGTACTCCTGCAGATAGCCGGAGCCGCCGAAGGTCTGCAACGACTGGGCGAGCTGCTCGTACGACTTCTCCGACCCGTACCCCTTGACGATGGGCAGCAGCAGGTCGTTCAGCGCGCGCTGCGCGGAGGCGTCCTCGCCGGCGGCCTCGCGGACCTGGATGGTGTCCTGCACGGAGGCGGTGTAGAGCACGAGGGCGCGCATGCCCTCGGCGTACGCCTTCTGCGTCATCAGCGAGCGGCGCACGTCCGGGTGGTGCGTGATGGTCACGCGCGGCGCGGTCTTGTCGGTGAACTGCGCCAGGTCCGGTCCCTGGACGCGCTCCTTGGCGTACTCCAGCGCGTTGAGGTAGCCGGTGGAGAGGGTGGCGATGGCCTTCGTGCCGACCATCATCCGCGCGAACTCGATGATCTTGAACATCTGGCGGATGCCGTCGTGCTTCCCGCCGAGCAGCCAGCCCTTCGCCGGGTGCCGGTCACCGAAGGTCAGCTCGCAGGTGTTGGAGACCTTCAGGCCCATCTTGTGCTCGACGTTGGTGGCGTAGACGCCGTTGCGCTCGCCCAGCTCGCCGGTCTCCGGGTCGAAGTCGTACTTCGGCACGACGAAGAGGCTCAGCCCCTTCGTGCCGGGCCCGGCGCCCTCCGGGCGGGCCAGCACGAAGTGCACGATGTTCTCCGACAGGTCGTGCTCGCCGGAGGTGATGAAGCGCTTCACACCCTCGATGTGCCACGTGCCGTCCGGCGCCTCCAGCGCCTTCGCGCGCCCGGCGCCCACGTCGGAGCCGGCGTCCGGCTCGGTGAGCACCATCGTCGAGCCCCAGCGCCGCTCCACCATCAGCCGGGCGGCCTTGCGCTGCTCCTCGGTGCCCTCGTCGTACAGCACGCCCGCGAAGGCCGGCCCGGAGGCGTACATCCACACGGCCGGGTTCGCGCCGAGCACCATCTCGGCGTACGCCCAGATCAGTGACGACGGCGTCGCCGTGCCGCCGATCTCCTCGGGCAGGCCCAGCCGCCACCACTCGGCGTCCATGTAGGTCTCGTACGACTTCCGGAACGCCGCCGGGACGGGGGCGGCGCCGGTCTCGGGGTCGAAGACCGGGGGGTTGCGGTCGCCCTCGGTGAAGGACTCGGCCAGGTCGTTCTCGGCCAGCCGGGCGATCTCGGTGAGGACGCTCCGTGCGGTCTCGGTGTCCATGTCCTCGAACGGGCCCGTGCCGTAGACGTCGCCGCGGCCCAGCACCTCGAAGAGGTTGAACTCGATGTCCCGGAGGTTCGACTTGTAGTGGCCCATGCGCAGGCTCCGTATCAGGCATCAGGGGTCAGCGACCATCCATGATGCTACCCGTCAGTAATAAAACGCAACCCTCGTCTTGTCACATCCGTCCGGCCGGCGGAGTCTCCACCGGTACCCCCGCGGCGCGGCTAGGCTTGAAAACATGTACGGCTACGACCAGTCCGCCGGCTACGGCGCCCCTCAGGGCCACCCCCAGGCACCCCCGGGGCACCCCCAGGGGCACCAGTACGCCGCACCGCCTCCCGGGCCGTACGACCAGCCCGCCCCCGGCTACGCCGAGCAGCCCCTCTACCCCGAGCCGTCCCAGCCCTCCCCGCCGTCCCTGGCCGACGCGGTCAAGGCGTTCACGGGCGGGACCCTCAGCTCCGAGGACTTCCAGCAGATCTTCGCCACCTCCAAGATCTACTGCCCCCGCGGCGACAACCCCGGCTTCCTCGCCCTGCACAACACCCAGCAGCCGGTGATCCCGCTCTTCAGCTCGCTGAAGGAGCTGCGCCGCTACGCGGGCCGGGAGTCGAAGTACTTCACGGTCACCGGCGCGGAGGTCATCGACCTGCTGCCCACGGGGTACGGCTTCGTGCTGGACATCGAGGGCGACCACCGGATGGTCGTGGACGCGAAGGCCGTCGAGGAGATGGTCGACTTCGCGATGCGCAGCATGTACGGCTGAGCCCGCCGGGGCGGCTGAGCCGGCCGGCGGCGCCCGGCGGCCGGCCGCTCACAGCTCCTGCCGCTCCTCCTCGTGGAACTCGCACCAGATCTCCTTGCCGTCGCCGCGCGGCTCCGTGCCCCACTCCCCGGACAGCTCCTGGAGCAGGAACAGCCCGCGGCCCGAGGAGGACAGCTCGCCCGGGTGGCGCAGGTGCGGCAGGCCGGTGTCGGCGTCGCCCACGGAGACGCGCAGGGTGCGGTTGCCGCGGGGGCCGGAGACGTCGGCGCTGATGTCGGCGTCGCTGTCGGTGTGCAGGAGGACGTTGGCGACGAGTTCGGAGAGGACCAACTCGGCGGAGTCGACCTGCGCGGGGGTGGTCCAGTCGTAGAGCATGGAGCGGAGTTCGTGGCGGGCGTCCGCGGTGCGCTGCTGCTCCGCCTGGGGGACGGTGAGGTGCATGTGGCGGCCGGTGGCGGGCGCGGCGCCCGGTTCGCCCTCGCGCGGGGGCTGGTCGCGGCGGAGGAGGACGAGGGCGATGTCGTCCTCGCGGCGCTCCGCGTGCGGTCCGGGGGCGGCGTGGGAGTCGGGGCCGCTGACGGCGTCGATGAGCGCGTCCGCCAGCGTCTCCGGGTCGTCGCCCACGTGCTCGGCGAAGACCCGGCGCAGCCGTTCGCGGCCGGTCACCAGGTCGTGACCGCCGGTCTCGATGAGCCCGTCGCTGCACAGCAGCATCAGCTCGCCCGGCTCCAGGACCAGCCGGGTGACGGGATAGTCGGGGTCCTCGACGACACCGAGGGGCAGCCCGCCCTGGACGGGGCGGACCAGCAGGGTGCCGTCGCCGATGCCCATCGCCGGGTCGAGGTGGCCGGCGCGGGCGATGGTGAGGGAGCCGGTGGCCGGGTCGGCCTTCATGTACAGGCAGGTGGCGAAGCGGGGGTCGGCGTCGTCGGGCGGGGAGCCGCCTTCGAGGCCCTCGCGCTCGTTGAGCTGGGTGAGGAAGTGCGAGGCGCGGGTGAGTACGGCGTCCGGGTGGTGCCCTTCGGAGGCGTACGCGCGGATGGCGATGCGCAACTGGCTCATCAGCCCGGCGGCGCGGACGTCGTGGCCCTGGACGTCGCCGATGACCACCGCCGTCTTCCCGGACGGCAGCGTGATCACGTCGTACCAGTCGCCGCCGATCTCCAGCCCGCCGCCGGTCGGCACGTAGCGGGCGACGACCGTCATGCCCGGCGTCGGCGGCACCTCCTCCGGCATCAGGCTGCGCTGCAGTCCGGCGGACAGCTCGCGCTCGGACTCGTGCACGTGCGCGCGGGACAGCGCCTGCGCCAGCATGCGCGCCACGGTCGTGAGCACGGAACGCTCGTCGGGCGTGAAGGGCGCGGGGTAGGAGAAGGCCACCAGCCACACGCCGATGACGCGGCCGGCCACGATCAGCGGTACGTACGCCCATGAGCGCCGGCCCAGCCGGCTGGCGAACCGCCACGCCTCGGGGAAGCGGCGGCGGTACTCCTCGGGGCCCGCGATGTAGACGGCGCGGCCGGTGCGGACGGCCACGGCGCCGGGGTAGTCGGAGTCGAGGGAGATGTCGGTGAAGGGGTGCTCGTCCTCGGGGCGGTAGCCGTGCTGGCCGATGAAGGTGAGGTGGTTGCCCTCGACGCCGAAGACCGCCATGCCGTCGGGTGAGAAGCCGGGCATCGACAGGGACGCGGCCACGCGCAGCACCTGGTCGGTCCCCCGGGACTCGGCGAGCGCGCGCCCGGCGTCGAGCAGGAACGCCTCGCGGGACAGCCGCCAGTCGCTGGTCAGCGGTGACGGCGGGGAGGTGCCGGCGCTGGCGCCCGGCAGGGGCTCGACGATCTCCTGCACGGTGCCGGACAGGAACATGTCGTCGGTGGGTCCGTCGCCGTCCTCCCAGCCCGCCCGCCCCGGCCCGCCGTGTTCCCCGGGTGCCGGGTGCCCGGCGCGGAACGGCCGCATCCGGGTCCGTACGACCCGCAGTACCGTCCCCTCCTCGTCCACGATCCGCAGGTGGGCCTCCGCCACGGTGCCCTCGGCGCGGGCCAGGTCCATCGCCCCGGCCAGCTCGACGTAGTCCACGCCGTGGCAGCGGCCCCGCAGGACCGCGGCGGTCGTCTCCGTCGGCCGTGCGGGCAGGCCGACGAGCCGGGCGGCCTCGGCATCCATGGTCACGGTGCCGGAGGCGGCGTCCCAGCTCCATACCCCGGTGCCGACGGCGGCCAGGACCTCCTCGGTGCGCATTGCCTTATTTTAGGGCGATTGATCCGGTTCGGCCGGGGAAGGCGGGGACGGTAGTCTTGGCGCGCTGAACACTCTCCTGGCCGAATCGGCAGCCGCCGAGGACGACGAGCCGACGACGACGATGAGTCCGACGAACTGGATGGATGATGCACCGGTACCGGTCCCACACCTGCGGCGAGCTGCGCGCGAGCGACGTCGGCGGCGACGTCCGCCTCTCCGGCTGGCTGCACAATAGGCGCGACCTGGGCGGCATCCTCTTCATCGATCTGCGCGACCACTACGGCATCGTCCAGCTCGTCGCCCGCCCCGGCACCCCGGCGAACGAGGCGCTGGCGCACCTGACCAAGGAGACCGTCGTCCGGGTCGACGGCAAGGTCGTCTCGCGCGGCGCCGACAACGTCAACCCCGAGCTGCCCACCGGCGAGATCGAGATCGAGGTCGCCGAGGTCGAGGTGCTCGGCGCGGCGGAGCAGATCCCGTTCACGATCAACGCCGAGGACGGCGTCGGCGAGGAGCGCCGCCTCGAATACCGCTTCCTCGACCTGCGCCGCGAGCGCATGCACCGCAACATCATGCTGCGGACCGCGGTCGTCACGGCCATCCGGCAGAAGATGACGGCCCTCGGCTTCAACGAGCTGACCACCCCGATCCTCTCGGCCACCTCCCCCGAGGGGGCCCGCGACTTCCTGGTCCCCTCCCGGCTGCACCCCGGCTCGTTCTACGCGCTCCCGCAGGCCCCGCAGCAGTTCAAGCAGCTCCTGATGATGGCCGGGTTCGACCGCTACTTCCAGATCGCGCCCTGCTTCCGCGACGAGGACGCCCGCGCCGACCGCTCGCCCGGCGAGTTCTACCAGCTCGACATGGAGATGAGCTTCGTCGAGCAGGAGGACGTCTTCGCCGTCATCGAGAAGGTGATGACGGAGCTGTTCGAGGAGTTCGGCAACGGCCGGCACGTCACGTCGCCGTTCCCGCGGGTCCCGTACCGCGAGGCGATGGTCAAGTACGGCTCGGACAAGCCGGACCTGCGCGCGGAGCTGGAGCTGGCGGACGTCACGGACGTCTTCGCGGCCGGCGAGTTCAAGGCGTTCGCGGGCAAGCACGTGCGGGCCCTGCCGGTGCCGGACGTGCAGGACCAGCCGCGGAAGTTCTTCGACGCGCTCGGCGACTTCGCCGTCGAGCAGGGCGCGAAGGGCCTGGCGTGGGTCCGGGTCGGCGAGGGCGGGGCGCTGTCGGGGCCGATCGCGAAGTTCCTCACCGAGGAGAACGTCGGGGTGCTCACCGAGCGCCTGGACCTGGCCCCCGGGCACGCGGTGTTCTTCGGCGCCGGGGAGACCGACGAGGTCTCCAGGATCATGGGCGCCGTGCGTGTGGAGGCCGCGAAGCGCGCCGGGCACTTCGCGGAGGGCGTCTTCCGGTTCTGCTGGATCGTCGACTTCCCGATGTTCGAGAAGAACGAGGACACGGGCGGGATCGAGTTCTCGCACAACCCGTTCTCCATGCCGCAGGGCGGCATCGACGCGCTGGAGAACAAGGACCCGCTGGACGTGCTCGCCTTCCAGTACGACATCGTCTGCAACGGGGTCGAGCTGTCCTCCGGCGCGATCCGGAACCACGAGCCCGAGGTCATGTTCAAGGCGTTCGGCATCGCCGGGTACAGCAAGGACGACGTGGAGCGCGAGTTCGGCGGCATGCTGCGCGCGTTCCGCTTCGGCGCCCCGCCGCACGGCGGGATCGCGCCCGGCATCGACCGCATCGTGATGCTGCTGGCCGACGAGCCGAACATCCGCGAGACGATCGCCTTCCCCCTCAACGGCAACGCGCAGGACCTCCTGATGGGCGCGCCCAGCGAGGTCGACGAGGCGCGCCTGCGCGAGCTGCACATCGCCCTGCGCAAGCCCCAGCCCAAGTAGGCAGCCCAAGGAGGCAGCCCAAGGAGGCAGCCCGGTAGCGGGCACTTTTCCCACCGGCGTACGGGCCGGGGCGCCCGGCGGCCCCGGCCCATGGTGGTGCCAGCTACACCCCCGATCCGGGTGGGCATCCCATGGGGTGCGCGGACGCGCGTTCCTACGTTGATGTCATCCGACATCGCAGAGGGGACCCGTCCCATGTGGGCCATGGCCGTCCGTACGCTCCGCCACAGAGCCGCCGCGCTCTCGGCGACCTTCCTGGCCCTCTTCCTGGGCGCCGTCATCGTGATGACGTGCGGCGGTCTGCTGGAGACCGGCATACGCAACAACGCGCCGGCGCAGCGCCTCGCGGGCGCCGACCTCGTGGTCACCGGCGACCGCGGCCTGCCCCGCGGCGACGAGACCGCCGTCCTGCCCGAGCGCCCTCCGCTGGACGACTCCCTGACCACGGCCGTACGGAACGTCCCCGGCGTCGCACGCGCCGTGCCCGAGCGGGTCTTCGACGCGGCCGTGCTCGGTGCGGGCGACGCCCCCGGCGCCCAGGCCCACGGCTGGTCCTCCGCCGCCGTCACCCCCTACGAGCTGAGCGCCGGCCGGGCGCCGGCGGGACCGGGCGACGTGGTGCTGGACGAGGCGACGGCCCGGGCGAACGGGCTGCGCCCGGGTGACGAGGTGCGCGTCGCCGCGCAGGGCGGCGCTGCGGCCTACCGCCTGACCGGCGTGGTCCGCACCGCGCACGCCGTCGACCGCGGCGCCGTGTTCTTCACCGACGACCGAGCCCGCGCGCTCTCCCCCGCCGTCGCCGACATCGCCGTCACGGCCGCGCCCGGCACCGACCACGGCGAGCTGAAGGACCGCCTCGGTGAGGTCGTCGCGGACCGTACCGCGCAGGCGCACGCCCCGGCGAAGGTCGTCTCCGGCGACGACCGCGGCGCCGTCGAGTACCCCGAGGTGCTGACCCGCAAGGAGGACCTCATCGCGCTGGCCGGCGCCTTCGGCGGCATGGCCACCCTCGTCGCCGTCTTCGTGGTCTCCGGCACCGTCGCGCTGTCCGTCGAGCGCCGCCGCCGTGAGTTCGCACTGCTGCGCACCATCGGCGCCACCCCGCGCCAGTTGCGCCGGCTGCTGCTCGCCGAGACGCTCATGGTCGCGCTCGTCGCGGGGGCCGCGGGCTGGTTCACCGGGCCGCCCGCGGGGGAGCGGCTGTTCGAGGAGTTCACCGGCAGCGGCATGGTCTCCCCGGCCGTCGCGTACGAGCAGGGCTGGATCCCCGCCGTCGCCGCGGCCGGCGCGCTGCTGCTGACCTCGCTGCTCGGCGGCCTCATCGGCGGCCGGCGCGGGGTGCAGGTCACCGCGGTGGAGGCGATGGCGGAGTCGGCGGTACGGACCCGCTGGGCGAGCCCGGTGCGGATCGTGGCGGCCCTGCTCTTCCTCGCCGGCGCCGCCGCGCTGGCGATCCTGACCTGGGTGCTCTTCGACGGCCCGATCGCCGCCAGCACCGCCGGGCCCACCGTGCTGTGCACGGCCATCGGTCTCGCGCTCCTCGGGCCCGGCCTGACGAAGCTGTGCACCCTGCTGATCTCCGGCCCGGTCAGGGCCGTCACCGGTGCCGGCGGCGAACTGGCCGTCCTCACCGCGCGGGCCCGCGCCGTGCGGATGGCGGGCGTCGTCACGCCCGTGATGCTGGCCGTCGCCATGGCCACCGCGAACCTGTACCTGCAGACCACGCAGACCGACGCCTCCCGCGAGGCGTACGCGCAGAACCTGCGCGCCGACGCCGTCGTCGAGTCCGCCTCCGGCACCCTCGACCCCGCGCTCACCGCCGAGGTCCGCGCCACGGACGGCGTCGCCGCGGCCGGCGCGTACGTCACCGGCACCGGCTGGATCGACGGCCTCGGGGACGAGGACGGCGTACCGCTCCAGGGCATCGACGCCCGCGGCGCCGCCCGCACCACCGCCCTGGACCCCGTCGAGGGCCGGGTCGCCGACCTCACCGGGGCCACCATCGCCCTGCCCGCCGGCGCGGCGGACGGCCGGAGCGTCGGCGACACCGTCGAGGTGCGCTTCGGCGACGGCGCCGCCGCCGGCCTGCGGATCGCCGTGCTCTTCGAGGGCCGCGCCGGCTACGACACGGCGTTCGTGCCCGCGGACCTCCTCGCCGGGCACACGGACGGCGCGCTGCCGCAGCAGATCCTCGTCCGCGCCGAGGACGGCACGGGCGCCGCGGCCCTGACGGCGAACCTGGAGAAGACCCTCGCGAACCATCCCGGCACCGCCGTCGCCGACCGGGACGAGCTGATCGAGGCCAACATCAAGGACACCGAGACCCAGGCGTGGGTCAACTACCTGATGGTCGGCATGATCGTCGCGTACACCGCGATCTCGGTGGTCAACAACCTGGTGCTCTCCGTCTGCGGCCGCCGCCGGGAGTTCGGGCTCCAGCGGCTCGCCGGCGCCACCCGCCGGCAGGTGCTGCGGATGCTGACGATCGAGGCGCTGATCGTCGCCGGGATCGGCGTGGCCCTCGGCACGGCCGCCGCGGCGACCGCGCTGCTGCCGTTCAGCCACGCGGCGGCGGACAGCCTGCTCCCCTCCGGCCCGCCGTCCGTCTACGCCGCGGTGGTCGCCGGTGCCGCGGCCCTCGCCCTCACCGCCACCCTGGTGCCCGGCTGGGCGGCTCTGCGCAGGCGCCCCGCGGAGGCGGCGCTGGCGGAGGAGTGAGAGGCGGGCCCGCCCCGGGTGCGGGGCGGGCCCCGGTGTCTTGCGGCGGCACCGCCAGGCAGCACCGCAAGACGGCTCGGCCGGCCGGGGTCCCCCGGGCCCCGGCCGGAGTCGTCGGCTCAGCCGAAGCGGCCGGAGACGTAGTCCTCGGTCGCCTGCACCGACGGGTTGGAGAAGATCTTGTCGGTGTCGTCGATCTCGATGAGCCGGCCCGGCTCGCCGACGGCGGCCAGGTTGAAGAACGCGGTGCGGTCCGAGACGCGCGCCGCCTGCTGCATGTTGTGCGTGACGATGACGATCGTGAACCGCGTCTTCAGGTCCCCGATGAGGTCCTCGATGGCGAGGGTCGAAATGGGGTCGAGGGCCGAGCAGGGCTCGTCCATGAGGAGCACCTGCGGTTCGACGGCGAGGGCGCGGGCGATGCACAGCCGCTGCTGCTGGCCGCCCGAGAGGCCGGAACCGGGGCGGTTGAGGCGGTCCTTGACCTCGTTCCACAGGTTCGCGCCGCGCAGGGACCTCTCCACCACGTCGTCCAGCTCGGACTTCCTGGACGAGCCGTTGAGCTTCAGGCCCGCGGCCACGTTCTCGTACACGCTCATCGTGGGGAACGGGTTCGGCCGCTGGAAGACCATGCCCACCACGCGCCGTACGGAGACGGGGTCGACGCCGGTGCCGTAGAGGTTCTCGTCGTCCAGCATCACCTTCCCCTCCACCCGCGCGCCCGGGATGACCTCGTGCATGCGGTTGAGGGTCCGCAGGAAGGTGGACTTGCCGCAGCCGGACGGGCCGATGAAGGCGGTCACGGACTTCGGCTCGACGGCCATCGAGATGTCCTCGATCGCCTTGAAGTCGCCGTAGTAGGCGGTGAGGCCGCTGATGTCGATGCGCTTGGCCATGTCAGATCACTTCTCCTGTGGCCGTCAGTGGCCGGTTTTCGGGGCCTTCCAGCGGGCTATGCCGCGGGCCAGCAGATTGAGGACCATCACGAAGACGATGAGGACCAGGGCGGCGGCCCAGGCGCGGTCGAACGACGCCGCGGTGCCGGCTCCCCACTGCTGGTAGATGTACAGCGGCAGGGACGCCTGGCCGCCGTCGAAGGGGTTGCTGTTGATCGCGGGGCTGCCGAAGACGAGCAGCAGCACGGGCGCGGTCTCGCCGGTGATGCGGGCGACGGCGAGCATGACGCCGGTGGTGATGCCGCCGACGGAGGTGGGCAGGACGACCTTGAGGATGGTCTTCCACTTCGGTACGCCCAGGGCGTACGACGCCTCGCGCAGTTCGTTCGGGACGAGCTTCAGCATCTCCTCGGTGGAGCGGACGACCACGGGCATCATCAGGATCGCCAGGGCCAGCGCCCCGGCGAAGCCGGAGTAGCCGAAGTCCAGGATCATGATCCACAGGCTGAGGACGAACAGGCCGGCGACGATGGACGGGATACCCGTCATGACGTCCACGAAGAACGTCACGGCCTTCGCCAGCGCTCCGCGGCCGTACTCCACCAGGTACACGGCGGTCAGCAGCCCGATCGGGGTGGCGATCACCGTGGCGATCAGCACCTGCTCGATGGTGCCCAGCAGCGCGTGGTAGACGCCGCCGCCCGGCGCGACGTTGACCACGCCGCTCATCGAGTGGGTGAGGAAGTAGCCGTCGGTGACCGTGATTCCCTTGCTGACGGTCTCCCAGATCAGCGACGCCAGCGGGATGACGGCCACCAGGAACGCCACCCAGACCAGGGAGGTCGCCAGCCGGTCCTTCGCCTGCCGGCCGCCCTCGACCACCGTCGAGAGGACGTACTGGCCGGCGACGAAGAGGATCGCCGCGATCAGGCCCCACTGGATCCGGCTGCCGAGGCCGCCGAGCACACCGGTCAGCACGGCCACGGCGGCGGCGCCGGCCGCGACGGCGAGCGGCGCCCAGCGCGGCAGCCGCGGCTGCTGGACGCCGAGGCGGTCGGCCCTGCCGGCCGCGAAGTGCGTGGTGGCGCTCATGCGGCTCACGCGTGGGCCCCCGAGTACTCCTTGCGGCGCGCGATGATCAGCCGGGCTGCGCCGTTGACCAGCAGCGTGATGACGAACAGCACCAGGCCGGAGGCGATCAGCGCGTCCCGCCCGAACTGCCCGGACTCGCCGAACGACGCGGCAATGTTCTGCGCGAACGTCCCGCCGCCCGCCTGGAGGATCTCCGCCGACAGCAGCGCCGACGGCGACAGCACGGTGGCCACCGCCATGGTCTCGCCGAGCGCCCGGCCGAGGCCGAGCATCGAGGCGGAGATGACGCCGGAGCGCCCGAAGGGCAGCACCGTCATGCGGATGACCTCCCAGCGCGTGGCGCCCAGCGCCAGCGCCGCTTCCTCCTGGAGGCGGGGGGTCTGGGCGAAGACCTCGCGGCTGACGTTGGTGATGATCGGCAGGATCATCACGGCGAGCAGGATGCCCGCGGTCATCAGCGAACGCGGCGCGGTCCCGTCGAAGGACAGCACGACGGTCCAGCCCAGGTAGCGGTCCAGCCACTCGTACGTGCCGACCAGGTGCGGCACGAGGAACAGGGCGCCCCACAGGCCGTAGACGATCGAGGGCACGGCGGCCAGCAGGTCGATGACGTACGCGAGGGGCGCCGCCAGCTTCCGCGGCGCGTAGTGGGTGAGGAACAGCGCGATGCCCACGGCGAGCGGCACCGCGAGGGCCATGGCGACGATCGAGGAGACGACCGTGCCGAAGGCCAGCACCGCGATGCCGAAGACCGGCGGGTCGGCGTTGGCGTCCCATTCGAAGGTGGTGAGGAAGTCGCCCTCGTTCTCCGCCAGGGCGAGGGACGCGCGGTAGGCGAGGAACGCGGCGATCGCGGCCATGATCAGCAGCAGCGTGATCCCGGATCCCTTCGACAGGCCGGAGAAGACCTTGTCGCCGCGGCGGGAGCCGCCCTTGCCGTCCGGCAGCAGGACCTCTGACGGCGGTGGGGCGGGGGATTCGATGTCGGTGGGTGGTGCAGTCATACGGGAATCTCCGGTCTGGTGTGGGGCGACGGCGCGGTCTGCGCCCGCGTCCCGGCGGCGGTGCACCGGATGGCCCCCGCCGGCCGGACGGTGTGGTCCGCCGGCCGGCGGGAGGGGGGTCAGGACAGGGTGTCGATGGTCTTGGCGACCTCGGCGGCCATCTCCGCGGGCAGCGGGGCGTAGCCGATGTCGGTGATCGACTGCTGGCCGGCCTCGCTGGCGGTGTAGCCGAGGAAGGACTTCACCGCGTCCAGGGACTCCGGCTTGTTGCCCTTGTCGCACGCGACCTCGTACGTCACGAGGGTGATCGGGTACGCGCCGTCCGCCTGGGTGGCGTAGTCCAGCTCCAGTGCCATGTCGGGGGCCTCACCGACCCGCTTGCCGGCGGCGATGGCCGCGGAGGCGTTCTCCACGGTGGCCGCGACCGGCTCGGCGGCACCGGTGTCCAGCTTGACGGTGGTCAGCTCGTTGGACTCGGCGTGCGAGATCTCCATGTACGAGAGGGCCCCGTCGGTCTGCTTCACCTGCGAGGACACCCCCGCCGAGCCGCTGGCGGCCTGGCCGCCCTCGATCGGCCACTTCTTGTCCGCCTCGTGCGGCCAGGCGTCCTTGACGACCGTGTTGAGGTAGGCGGTGAAGTTCTCGGTGGTGCCCGACTCGTCGGAGCGGTGGACGGGCTGGATCGTGGTGTCCGGCAGCTCGGCGCCGGGGTTCAGCTTGGCGATGGCCTCGTCGTTCCACTTCGTGATCTCGCCGTTGAAGACGTTCGCCAGGGTCTCGGCGTCGAGCACCAGCTCGTCCACGCCCTCCAGGTGGTACGCGATCGCGACGGGGCCGCCGACCATCGGCAGGTTGATGCCCTGCCCGCCGGAGCAGACCTCCTTGGACTTCTCCACCTCCTCCGGCTCCAGCGCGGAGTCGGAGCCGGCGAAGGCGGTCTGGCCGTTGAGGAACTCCTCGATGCCGGCGCCGGAGCCGACCGGCTTGTAGTTGACCGTCACGTCGGGGCAGGCGGCCTGGTAGTCGGCCACCCACTGCTGGATGGCGTTGTCCTGGGAGCTGGCGCCCGAGGCGAGCAGCTCGCCGCTGCCGCCGCACGCGATGTCGCCGGCGGCGGCGCTGCTCCCGCCGCCTCTGCCTTTGTCGTCGCCTGTGCCCGCGTTGTCGTCCGAGCCGCACGCCGAGAGGACGAGGGCGCCGGAGAGGGCGAGAACGCCTGCGGCGGTGCGGAACCGGATCGTGCTCTGAGACTTCACTGGGGACTTTCCTTCCTGAGGCCGCACTGCAGGGGCGGCTGGGTGTCGGGACATACGGAGTGGTGGGGTCTAGGGGAGGCCCGCGACCGGCGGCACGAAGCGGTAGCCGACGTTGCGGACGGTGAGGATGATCCGGGGAGCGTGGGGGTCGTCCCCGATGCGGTCGCGCAGACGGCGGATGTGCACGGCGATCGTGTTGGACTTCGGTGCGCTGCCACCCCACAGCTCGGCGCTGATCTGGTCCCGGGTGACGACCTTCTCGGCGTTGGCCACCAGCAGGTGCAGCAGCTTGAACTCGCGGAGCGGAAGCTGCACCAGCCGGCCGTCGACACGGGCCTCGAAGGTGGCGGGGTTGACGCTGTAGGGACCCGAGGAGACCGTCTGGTCCACGTCGTACGTCGCCGGGCTGGCGACGCCGAGCATCTTCAGGACCTCGTACGGCCGGTAGGGCCGGGCGACGCAGGCGCTGGCCCCCGCGGTGAGCGCCTCGACGGCGTCCTCCGCGTCGTCGGGGCCGACGCCGATGAGGACCGGTGTGGCGCTGCGCCGCCGCAGCACCTCGACCACGCGGGCACCGGGCACGAGCGGCAGCTTGGCGCTGACGAGCAGGGCGTCGGGCGCCTGCAGGCCGGCCTGGAGCAGCGCCTCCGCCCCGTCGGAGCAGAAGACGACCTTCACCTGATGGCCCGCAAGGTGCTCGGCCAGGTCATGCGCCACCTGTTCGTCCGGATCGGCGAGCAGCAGGACGTGCCCGTGTCGCCGGCCGGGTATCGCCGGTGTGTCCATTGGTCGGTCACCACCCCCTTCGTCGCGTCCCATGGAAATCCGTGTCGGCGGACGCGGCCGGTGGTGGCGGTTAACTGAAGGTGAACATCGGAACAGGAGCGCGTGATGCCGTTACCGGCCCGTGATGAACGGTGTGGTCCGCGGCGCCTTCCGCCCCGCGCGTGGTCCCGCGTGGGGCCGCTAGATCGGATCTAGCGGGCGCCCGCCGGATTCTGGCGCCCGAAGGGTGAGGGCCCCGGGCACACCGCCCGGGGTGGCCGAGACCCGGGAGGTGTCCGATGCGGAACGGCGAGTCCGCCCCGCGCGAGACCCCCGGCCCTTCGGGTGCGCCCGGCGGGCCCGCGGGGCTGCGGATCGCCTGCATCCTGGGCGGCCCGGCGGAGTCCGGCTGCGGCTCGCCCGCCGTCGCGCACTGGCTCGGTGAGCTGGCCGGCGAGCGGGGCGATGTCCTGCTGCGCGTCCTGGATCTCGCCGACTACGACCTCCCGCTGCACTCCCCCGGGCACCCGACCGCGCAGATCTCCTCGTTCACCGGGGAGCTGGCGTGGGCGGAGGGGTTCGTCGTGGTCACCCCGGAGTGCAACCGCAGCTTTCCCGCGCTGCTCAAGCACGCCATCGACCTGGGCTACGACGAGTGGCACGCGAAGCCGGTCGGCTTCGTGTCGTACGGCTTCGGCTGCGACGGCGTGCGCGCGGTGGAGCACCTGAGGTCGGTCTTCACCGAGCTGCACACGGTCACGGTGCGGGACTCGGTCGGAATAGATCTGCGCTTCACCGATGAGAAATTCCCGGCCGGGGGGTCCCTCTACTCGGACGGTCTGGTACGCGCCGCCGGCGCCCTGCTGGACCAGCTCACCTGGTGGGGTCTCGCGCTGAGAGAGGCCCGCGCGACGCGGCCGTACGTGGCATAGCAGAAGCCGCACATATACCTGATGTTGGAGAATCTGGAGAAGAAGCACATGACTAACGACCCGTCCGGCCCGGCGATCGAGACGTCGGGACTTGTGAAGGTGTTCGGCGAGACCCGTGCCGTGGACGGCGTCGACCTCGCCGTTCCCCGCGGCACCGTCTACGGCGTCCTCGGCCCCAACGGCGCCGGGAAGACCACCACGGTGAAGATGCTCGCCACCCTGCTGCGCCCCGACGGGGGCGAGGCCCGGATCTTCGGCAAGGACGTCGTCCGCGACGCGAACGCCGTACGGTCCCGGGTCAGCCTCACCGGCCAGTACGCCTCGGTGGACGAGGACCTGACCGGCACCGAGAACCTGGTGCTGCTCGGCCGCCTCCTCGGGCACAGGCCCGCCGCCGCGCGCGTGCGCGCCGCGCAGTTGCTGGAGGCGTTCGGCCTGAGCGAGGCCGCGGCCAAGCAGGTGAAGAACTACTCGGGCGGCATGCGGCGGCGTATCGACATCGCCGCGTCCATCCTCAACACCCCCGACCTGCTCTTCCTCGACGAGCCGACCACCGGCCTCGACCCGCGCAGCCGCAACCAGGTCTGGGACATCGTCCGCGCCGTCGTCGCCCAGGGCACCACGGTCCTGCTCACCACCCAGTACCTGGACGAGGCCGACCAGCTCGCCTCGCGGATCGCCGTCATCGACCACGGCAAGGTCATCGCCGAGGGCACCAAGGGCGAGCTGAAGGCGTCCGTCGGTGCCGGCTCCGTCCACCTCCGGCTGCGCGACGCCGCGCAGCGCGCGGAGGCGGTCGCCCTGCTGGAGTCGGTTCTCACCGGCGCCCAGGTGCAGCTCGAACCCGACCCCGTCGCGCTGACCGCCCGCGTCGGCAGCGGCGAGGAAGGTGCCCCCGGCGCCGGAGGCCACGGCGCCGCCGCGCAGGCCGCCGCCGCGCTGGCCGAGCTGGCCCGCGCGGACATCACCGTCGACAACTTCTCGCTGGGTCAGCCCAGCCTGGACGAGGTCTTCCTCGCCCTCACCGACCGCAAGGCCGGTGCTGAGACCCAGGAGGCAGCAGCATGAGCACCGCGACCGAGACCCGGGCCCAGACCCGTACGGAAGAGCTGGCGCCGGTCACCACCGAGAGCCTGGCGGAGCTGCTGGTCGCCAGGGAACGGCCGCCGCAGCCGAGCGCGTGGTCCGCCTCCCTGACGTTCGGCTGGCGGGCCGTGCTGAAGATCAAGCACGTGCCCGAGCAGCTTTTCGACGTCACCGCTTTCCCGATCATGATGGTGCTGATGTACACGTACCTCTTCGGGGGTGCGCTGGCCGGGTCCACCTCGGACTACCTGCAGTACCTGCTGCCGGGCATCCTGGTGATGAGCATCGTCATGATCACGATGTACACCGGTGTCTCCGTCAACACCGACATCGAGAAGGGCGTCTTCGACCGCTTCCGGTCGCTGCCGATCTGGCGTCCCGCGGTGATGGTCGGCTACCTGCTCGGCGACATGCTGCGGTACCTCATAGCGTCGGTGGTGATGATCGGCGTCGGCCTCATCATGGGCTTCCGCCCGGACGGCGGCGTGGCGGGGATCCTCGCGGGGGTGGCGCTGCTGATCGTCTTCTCCTTCGCGTTCTCCTGGATCTGGACGATGTTCGGCCTGCTGCTCCGTACGGAGAAGTCGGTCATGGGCGTCAGCATGATGGTCCTGTTCCCGACGACGTTCCTCAGCGACATCTTCGTCGAGCCGGAGACGATGCCGGGCTGGCTGCAGGCGTTCGTCAACAACAACCCGGTGACGCACCTCGCCGCCGCCGTCCGTGACCTGATGCACGGCGACTGGCCGGGCTCGGACATCGCGTGGACCCTGGGCTGGGCGGGGGCGATCGTGGCGGTCTTCGGCCCGATCACGATGCGCCTGTACGCCAGGAAGTAGCCCGCCCCGACGACCGACCGGGCCCGCCCTCCGCCGAGCAGACGGAGGGCGGGCCCGGTCATGTCCGCCCGCGGTCTGCTAGGTTCGGCCGCATGTTCCTCCCCCGTGCATAGGAGCCGGCGCCGCCGCGCCGCTTCGGGCGTGGCCGTACGCCGCCCCTGCACGCTCTCTCTTCGAGGAACACCACCATGTCTGCGCCGTCCTACGCGGCTGTGCTGCGCGTCCCCCATGCCTCCCGCACCTTCGGCGCCGCCCTGCTGGGGCGGTTGTCGTACGGGACCGTCTCGCTGTCGCTGCTGCTCTCCGTCAAGGACGCCACCGGTTCGTACACCGCGGCGGGCGCCGCCCTGGCGTGCTTCGGGGCGACCAGCGTGACGCTGTCGCCGGTACGGGCCGGGTTCATCGACCGGCACGGCCCGCGGCGGGCGCTGCCGCCGATGGCCGCGGTGTACGCGGTGCTGCTGGCGGTGCTCGCCCTCGTCACCGCGGGCGGCGGCGCGGGCGCCGCAGGGCCGGTCGCGCTTGCGGCGGCGGCCGGGGCGTGCACGCCGCCGCTGGGGCCGGTGATGCGGGTGCTCTGGGGCGACCTGGTGCCGCCGGGGCTGCTCCCGCGCGCGTACAGCCTGGATGCGGTCGCCGAGGAACTGTTGCTCGTCACGGGGCCGTTGCTGGTCGGGGCGATCGTGACGGTGGCGCCGGCGCCGGTGGGCCTGGGGGCGAGCGCCGCCTTGATCCTCGGCGGCACGCTGGCCCTGGTGGCCTCCCCGGCGGCCCGCTCCCGGGAGGGCTCCCGCAGGCCGCCGGGGAAGGCGCCGGGGGCCCGCCCCGGGGCCCTGCGCGGGAACCCGTCGATGCGCCGGGCGGTTGTCGGGGTGGCGGGGGTGGGGGTGTGCCTGGGAGCGCTGAACCTGCTCGTCGTCGCCTTCGCCGACGCGCACGACGCCCCCGGGCTGGTGCCCTGGATCCTCGCGGCGATGTCCGCCGGCAGCGCGGCCGGCGGGCTCGCGTACGGCGCCGTCGCCTGGCGCGCTCCCGCCACCCGCCGGCTGCCGGTACTCGCGGCGGCCCTCGGCCTGCTGCTCGCCGCCGCGGGCCTGTCCCCGCACGCGTACGTCCTCCTCGGCTGCGCGGCCCTGTCCGGCGTCTTCGTGGCGCCGGGCATCACGACGGCGTACCTGATCGCCGATGAGTCCGCCGCCCCGGGCTCCCGTACGACGGCGGGCGCCTGGGTCAACACCGCCCTCAACGCCGGTTCCGCCACGGCCACGGCGGCCACGGGCGTCCTGATCGACAACGCCCCGCTCCCGTTGTGCTTCGCCCTGGCCTCCCTCCCGGCCGTTCTCGCCGCGACGGCCCTCGCGTGCGCCGGCCCCGGCCCGCGGCCTCCGTCCGCCCTGTCACGCCGCCCTGCCGGCGCGGCGGTGGAGGCGGGCCGCGGAGAGGAGAAAGAAGACGCCGCCCAGCGTGGCGTAGCCGGCGACGGAGGTGAGTGAGTCCGCCTCGTCGGCCGTCAGGAGGAAGCGGGCACCCGCGAGGGCGGAGATGCCGCCGCTGAGGATCATCGCCCACTGGGCGCCGAGCCGGTAGCGCGCGAGCGCGACGGCCAGTTGGACGATGCCGGCGGTGATGGCCCAGGCACCCCACACCCGCAGTACGTCCGGGATGCCGGAGGCGACGGCGACGCCCAGTCCGGCGGCGGTGAGCAGGCTCAGGGCCATGTTGACGCGGAGCAGCGCCCGCGGTCGTGCGGCGCCCGAGGAGCGGAAGTCGACCACGGCCGCCACGACGTCGAAGACCGGATAGACCACCAGCAGGGCGACGCTCGCGGGGTTGAGGTCCGAGGCGGTGAGGGCGACCAGGGCCGCCCAGATCACGGCGAAGCCGAAGCGCACGTAGTACAGGTTCCGCAGCCGGTCGCTCGCGCGGGCGGTGTCCGCCGCGGCGCCGGGACTGCCGGTCCGGGCGGTCTCGATGAAGGGTGATGACATGTGTGCTCTCTCCCGAGGGGGCCATGAGATAGAACGGTCGGTCCACTTCACCGTGCGGCATGCCGTGTCCGGCTGTCAAGACCGACCGTTCTATCTGCTAGCCTGGAGGAGACGCAGGAGGGAAGCGGATGTCGGAAGCACGGACCCGGCTGCTCGACACGGCCGTCAGGCTGTTCTACGCCGAAGGTCTGCACGCCGTCGGGGTCGACCGCGTCATCGCGGAGGCCCAGGTCACCCGCGCCACGCTCTACCGGCACTTCCGGAGCAAGGACGACCTCCTCGTCGCCTATCTGACCCAGGTCGACGAGGCGATCCGGGCGCGGGTGGACGCCGCGCGCGACCAGGGTTCCTCCCCCGAGGAGGCCCTCCGGACCATCGGCCGGGGGATCGCCGACGACATCCGGCGCGAGGGCTTCCGGGGATGCGCGTTCCTCAACGCCGCCGCCGAGTACCCCGACCCGGAACACCCGGTCCACCGGACGGTCCTCACCCACCGGCGGTGGTTTGTGGACACCGTCACCGAGCTCTTCACCGACACCGGGAAACCCGACGCGGAACCCGCCGGCCGGCACTTCGTCATGATGAGGGACGGCGCCATGGCCGCCGGCTGCCTGGCCGACCCGGAGACCGTCGGCGAGACGTTCCTGCGCGGGGTCGAAGGGCTCCTCACCTACCGCAGCGCTCTGTGACCCGCGGTTTCCCCGCAAACCGGCGCCGGGCCCCGCGGCACGCCGGCACGTGCACGCGGAGCCGCGGGGCCGTCTCCGAACGGCAGGGTTCTAGGCCCCGATGCGTCCGCCCCCGCTGCGCCAGACGTTGACGACCGCCGGGCGGTTCGGCCTGCCCGGGCCGTCCGGCCACGCCGAGCCCGGGTTCTCGTACGTCGCGCCGTCGACCTCGCCGGGGTGCTGCACCGCGACCAGCACGCGGTCCTCCCGCACCACCGGGCCGCAGGTCTCCGCGCCCGCCGGCACCGTGAGGAACTGCTTGACCTGGCCCTCGTACCGGCCCGTGGCCGCCACGCCGAAGAGCCCGTCGTGGTGGCCCAGCGCGTTGCCGTCGGTGGAGATCCACAGGTTCCCGTACGGGTCGAAGGTCACGTTGTCCGGGCAGGAGAGAGGGCTGACCTTCTCCTTCGGGAAGCCCGCGAAGTACGTCGAGGGATCCGCCGGGTCGCCGCAGACCAGGAACAGCCGCCAGCCGAAGCGGGTCGACGCCGGGTCGTCGCGCTGCTCGGTCAGCTCCAGGACGTGGCCGTGCTTGTTGGCGTTGCGCGGGTTGGCCTCGTCGGCCACGGCGTTGGTGCCGGTGCCGCGGGCGGTGTTGTTCGTCAGCGCGACGTAGACCTTGCCGCTGTTCGGGCTGGGCTCCACGTCCTCGGGGCGGTCCATCTTCGTCGCGCCGGCCCTGTCGGCGGCGAGGCGGGTGAAGACGTAGACCTCCTCGGCGGTCATACCGGGGACGAAACTGCGGCCACCGCGGGCCAGCTTGATCCACTCGCCGGTGCCGTCGAACTCGCCGTCCGCCGGCAGCGTGCCGCTGCCGTCGATCCCGGCGACCGGGCTGTCGCCGGTGAGCCTGGCGACGTACAGCGTGCCCTCGTCGAGCAGCGTCATGTTGTGGGCGCGCGCCCAGCGGCTGTCGCCGCGCACCATGCGCTTGTCGGAGACGAACTTGTAGAGGTAGTCGAAGCGCTCGTCGTCACCCGAGTAGGCGACCGCGCGGCCGTCGCGCGTCAGCCTGATGCTGGCCCCCTCGTGCTTGAAGCGGCCGAGCGCGGTGTGCTTGACGGGGGTCGAGTCCGGGTCGTACGGGTCGATCTCCACCACCCAGCCGAAGCGGTGCGGCTCGTGGGGCTCCTTGACGACGTCGAAGCGGTCGTCGTACTGCTCCCACCTGCGCTGCGAGGCGCCGCCGGAGAAGCCGTAGCGGGCGAGGCGCTGCCGGGCGACCGGGTCGGTGACGGCGTCGGTGTGGGCGAAGTACTGGTTGAAGTTCTCCTCGCCGGAGAGCACCGTGCCCCACGGCGTGGTGCCGCCGGCGCAGTTGTTGAGGGTGCCGAGCACGCGCCGCCCGGTGGGGTCCGCGGAGGTCTTGAGCAGGTCGCCGCCCGCGGCCGGGCCGCGCAGCTCGAACTCGGTGGTGGCGGTGATCCGGCGGTTCAGCGGGTGCCGCGGTACGGCGCGCAGGCTGCCGCCGCCCCTGCCCGCGCCGCCCCTGTCCCCGTGGCCCTCCTCCTGGACGGCCACGACGGACATGCCGTGCGCGGCCCAGCCGATCTCGGCCTGCTCGCGGGTGACGTTCTCCGGGTCGTAGCCGGGGAACATGAGCTGCTCGTCGGTGTACTCGTGGTTGGCCACCAGCAGGTGCCGGCCGCGCTCGCCGCGCAGCGGCAGCAGGGTGAGGAAGTCGTTGTTGTAGCCGAACTGGCCGGCCTGGGCGGCGGCCGACTGGCGGGCCGGGTCGAAGGCGGGGGCGCCGCGCAGGATCGGGTCGCCCCAGGCGACGACGACGTTCTGCTCGTAGCCCTCGGCGACGGTGACGGCGTCGTCGGTGTTGGGCTCGACGGCCTCGAAGCGCAGCCCGCGGGCGGCGTCCCCGCCGCCGTGCCCGCCGCCGTGCCCGGTGCCCGGCCCGCGGCCGAAGGTGCCGGCCGGCGACGTGGGCGCGGGGATCGCCGGGGCGGCCCCGACGATCCCCGCACCGGCCGCCACCACGGTCACCGCGGCCCCGGCGCGCAGCGCCCCGCGGCGGGAGACGGCGCGGGCGACGATGTCGCCGGCGTACTCGTTGTCGCTGGTGTTCGGAACCTCGTGGAAGCAGGCGTCGCCACAGCGGTAGCGACAGGTCAGGGCCGAGCGGCCGGCCGGGTGCGGCGAGCCGACGAGCGGCAGAAGTCTGCGCACGATCTCCTCCGGATTCTGTGAGTCCGCGCCGGACGCTAGGCGCGTCGTCCCGCCGGAGGGAGAAGGGAGCCTGAACGCCGGGTGAACCCGCGCCGGTGGGGCACGCGCGCGGCGTACGATGAGCGATCCGTCACTGTACGTAATCGGATGAGTGCGGTGGTCCGCGGCCGTTAGGATTTCGATATGGCGGCCACTGGAGAAGAGCAGCAGGGGGCGAAGGCGTACTACGTCTCGACCCCCATCTACTACGTGAACGACGCTCCGCACCTGGGCCACGCCTATACGACCGTCGCAGGCGACGTGCTCACCCGCTGGCACCGCCAGCGCGGCGAGAAGGTGTGGTACCTCACCGGCACGGACGAGCACGGTCAGAAGATCATGCGCACCGCGGAGGCGCACGGCGTCACCCCGCAGGAGTGGTGCGACAAGCTCGTGGAGGAGGCGTGGAAGCCCCTCTGGGAGCACCTGGAGATCGCGAACGACGACTTCATCCGCACCACGGAGAAGCGGCACACGGACCGGGTGCAGGAGTTCGTCCAGGATCTCTACGACAAGGGCGAGATCTACCAGGGCGGCTACGAGGGCCCGTACTGCGTCGGCTGCGAGGAGTACAAGACCCCCGGCGAACTGCTCGACGGCGAGGGCGAGTACGCGGGCCTGAAGCTCTGCCCGATCCACAAGAAGCCGGTGGAGATGCTGAAGGAGGAGAACTACTTCTTCAAGCTCTCCGAGTACGGCCCGAAGCTCCTGGAGTTCTACGAGGCCAACCCCGGCTTCATCCAGCCCGAGTCGGCCCGTAACGAGGTCGTCAACTTCGTCCGCAAGGGCCTCAACGACCTGTCGATCTCCCGCTCCACGTTCGACTGGGGCGTGCGGGTCCCGTGGGACGACAAGCACGTGATCTACGTGTGGATCGACGCCCTGCTCAACTACGCCACCGCCGTGGGCTACGGCGCGGACGAGCAGAAGTTCGCCGGCACCTGGCCGGCGGACGTCCACCTCGTCGGCAAGGACATCCTCCGCTTCCACGCGGTGATCTGGCCCGCGATGCTCATGGCCAACGGGCTGCCGCTGCCGGGCAAGGTCTTCGCCAACGGCTGGCTGATGGTCGGCGGCGAGAAGATGTCGAAGTCCAACCTGACCGGCATCAAGCCGCAGGACCTCACGGACCACTTCGGCGTCGACGCCTACCGCTGGTACTTCCTGCGTGCCATCCAGTACGGCCAGGACGGCTCGTTCTCCTGGGAGGACTTCACCCACCGCTACACCAGCGAACTCGCCAACGACTTCGGCAACCTGGCCTCGCGCGTGGGCGCGATGACCGTCAAGTACTTCGGCGGCGACCTCCCGGCGGCCCCGGCCGCGGGTGCCGCGGAACAGGTGATCGTCGACGGCCTGGCACACGCGACGGCGGAGGCGGACCGGCGGATCGGCGAGGAGCTGGACTTCGCGGGCGGCATCGCGGCGGTCTTCGACTTCATCAAGAAGGTCAACCTGTACCTGACGGAGCAGGAGCCCTGGAAGGTCGCCAAGGACCCGTCCGACGAGGCGCAGGCCCGCCTGGCGACGATCCTCTACACCGCGGCGGAGGCCCTGCGCGCGGTCGCGGTCCTCCTGCACCCGGTGATGCCGGCCACGGCCCAGAAGCTCTGGGCCTCCCTGGGCGCCGAACCGGCCCTGGGCCCCCTGGCGGACCAGCGCATCGCGCAAGCCGCAGAGTGGGGCCGCCTCCCGGCGGGCGCGAGGGTCACGAAGGGCGCCATCCTGTTCCCCCGCCTGGAGGACCCCAAGCAGAACTGAGGGGTGACGGCCGGGAGCCCGCGAGGGCCTAGGGGGCGCACCTCGGCGATCTCGGTCCTGTTCCGGGTGACGTGGTAGGTCTCACCCGCTTCGACGTCATCGAGCACGGCCGTGGAGCGGGCCGGCGAGCTGACGCTGGCTGATGGTCTCCATGACACCGTGTGATCCAGCGTCATACGCCGTGCAACGCGTGCTTACGCGGCTGTCGTCGGGGGTGTGGTGCCGGGGAGCTTGAAGGTCGCCCAGACTGCCTTGCCGGGGCCGTTGCGTTCGGAGATGCCCCAGTCGTCGGCGAGTGCGGCGACCAGGAGCAGTCCGCGGCCGTGGTCGTCGGTGTCCGCGGGTGCGCACACGCGTGGTTCGCCGTCCCCGGCGTCGTGCACCTCGACGTGGACGAGGTGGTCCTGCGCGCTGACGCGTACGAGGAAGAGGCGGCCGACGGGGGTGTGGCGCAGCGCGTTGGTCGCCAGTTCGGAAACGCACGCGCGGATGTCGTCCGTCCGGTCGCCCGCGCACACCCGGGAGACGACGAAGTCCCGTGCCTCGCCTACCGAACGGGCACTCCGGGCGAACATGCGCGACTCCGGGGTCATGAGGTGTTCCCCGTGCCGGGTGAAGCCTGGCTGTGGCCCCTGTCCGTCTCCTGCTTGTCCGTCGATCTCCATGTCTGGCACTCCGTACGCCGGGACAGTTCGAACTCCGCGTAAGCGGGTAACTACGCGGTGTACTCAACCGTTCACCCAGCAGACCCTTGTTCACCAGGGGTGTTGCCTTAACGGCCCAGAAGTTAAAGAGGGGGACTGCAACCAGTGACGACGGACAGCCGTGACGGCCGATCGGAGACTCCCGCAAGCCTGCTGGCCTTCTTCGGCTCGCGGGTGCTCAAACTGCGCAGCGAACGCGGTTGGTCTCAGGCCGAGTTGGCGACGAAGGCGCACACCACCGGGGCCATGGTCAGTTACGTCGAGAACGCGAAGCGGGTGCCGAGCGCGGACCTGGCGCGTGACCTCGACGCGGCGTTCGGCAGCGACTTCTTCGCGGATTTCTTCCCGCTGGTGATCCAGTTCGCCTACCCGAGCTGGTTCCTGCCGTTCGTGGAGATGGAGCGCGACGCTGCGAGGATCGCCACCTTCGAAAGCCAGATCATCCCGGCCCTGTTGCAGACGGAGGAGTACGCGCGGGCGATGCTCGCCCCGGTGCGCCCGGACGACCTGGCCGACCTCGTCGCCGCCCGCATGACCCGGCAGGCCATCCTGGAACGGGAGAACCCGCCGCACACCTGGTTCATCATCGATGAGCAGGCACTGCGCAGGAAGATCGGCGGGCCCGCCGTCATGCGGGCTCAGCTTGAGCGTCTGCTGACGGCCGGCCAGGCGCCCCGGACGGTGATCCAGGTGGTGCCGGACGAGGTGGCGGCGCACCCGGGGCTGGCCGGCCCCTTCACCCTCCTGAGCTTCGACCAGGGCCGGGACCCGAAGACAGGGGACCGGAAGCCGCCGCACGACGTGCTGTTCGTGGACGGCTTCTCCCAGGGGCGAACGGCTCTCGACGCGACCGAAGTCGCCGAAGGCGTCCGGGCCTATGATCTGCTACGTGGCTACGCCTTGTCGCCCGAAGCGTCTGCCGAACGCATCGGCATGCACCTGGAGGGGTGGGAGAAGCGATGACCAGCGCAAGTGAGTCGTACATCCGCTGGCGCAAGTCCAGCTACAGCACCAACGGGGGTAACTGCGTCGAGATCGGAGAAGGGGCCACGGACGTGGTCCCGGTCCGCGACAGCAAGGACCCGCACGGCCCCGCGCTCACCTTCACCATGGAGGGCTGGGCCGACTTCGTGTCCGCGGTGAAGGGCGGACGGTTCTCCGCGTAGCAGGGCGGGTGTCCGGGTGGCCGGCCCGGCACCCGTTGCGGGGGGGAAGGTGGAGGCGCGGCAGGGCTCGGCCGTGGTTGCGCGGCCTACGGGCGCGGACCGGTGCCGCTGCCGCTGCCGTGCCAGGGGAGAGGCCGGGGTAGCGGGTCATCGCGTGTTGAGCCGCCAGGTGGGGGCCGGGTGCGGGGGGTGGTAGGTGCAGGTGGTGCCCGTGGAGACGGTGTCCCTGAGGTGGGCGGCCAGGTCCGGGTGGCCCTTGGCGATCTTGCGGAGGGCGTCGCGGATGCGGGCGCCCACCGCCTTGCGGGCGCGTTCCGCCTCGTCGCCGAGGCGGCGGGTGCGGCCCGCGAGGCCCGCGGCGGCACGTAGCTCCTGAAGGAGGGCGGCCCGTTCGCGGTCGTACGCGGCCGCGCGGCTGTCGTCGCCGGTGGCGGTGGCGTGGTCGATCTCCTCGTCGAGGAGTTCCAGCCGGCGGCGGTAGCGGGCCTTGGCCTCGGCGTCCAGCACCGGGTCGCCGCCCATGCGGTGGGCCGCCGCCACCTCCTCGCCGCCCTGCGGGCTGAGCAGCCGCACGGCGGGGACGCCGGTGCCCGGGGTGCCGAGCAGGGTGTGGAGGTCGCGCAGGCCCTTGGCGTCGGGGAGGTGCACGGTCCGGCCCGCGTACGCCAGGGTCCACACCCGGCCGTCGTAGCGGAACTCCCCGCCGGAGGACGCGGACGGGGCCGGCGGCGGGGCGGGCTCGGCGGCCGGGGGGAGGGGCTCCACCGTGTCCGGCTTCATGCCCAGGCGCGCCGCTTCCTCCGCCGTCTCCCGCGCCAGCTTCTCCGCCGCCGGGTCGCCCTGCTCCCGCAGCACCCGCGCCAGCCCGTGGCGGGCCAGCACCGACCACGGGCGGGCCTGGAGGAGGTCCGCCGAGCGGCGGGCGGCGCGGAAGCCGTCGGCGGCCAGGGCCCAGCGGCCCTCCGCGGCGTCGACCAGCGCCAGCCAGTAGTCGACGGGGCCGCTCATGTCCCAGCCGTAGACCGCCACGAGCCACTGCCCCCGGTACGGCGTCAGCTCTTCCCGCACCTTCGCGGCCAGCTCCGGATCCCGTGTCGCGACCGCCGTCTCCGCCTCCAGCCGCAGCCAGAGCGGGAAGAAGCCGCGGTCCTGCTGCTCGTCGGTCGGCCGGCCCGCGGCGATCAGCCGCTGGGCCGGCTCCGGGTCGCCGCGGCGCAGCTCCGTCAGCGCCCGGAGGAGCTCCGGGAAGCCGTGCCCGGCGAGGGTGACCCGGCCCGCCGCCTCGGCCGCCTCCGCGTACCGGCCCTGGAACATCCGGATCGTCCACCTGTGGTGGTCGAGCAGCTCGATCCAGTGCTCGTGCTCGTTCTTCCGCCCCAGTTCCACGACGTGCTCAAGGTGCCGTTCGGCGGCGTCGAAGTCGCCTCGCAGCGCCTCTACCAGGCTCTCGTCCATCACCAGGGTGTGGCGGATGCTGGGCAGGTCGCTTCGCTCCGCGGCCTCGACGTAGCCGCGGTACGCGTGCGGGAAGCGCGGGTCGCCCAGCTCCAGCATCGCCACCCAGCGCATCGCCGCCGCGATGTGCCGCCCCGAGGGGTTGCCGGCCCGTTCGGCGAGCGTGATCAGCTCCTCCGTCAGCGCCAGCCGCTCGGCGGCCGTGCCCAGGCCCCAGATCGCGTTGTGCCTGGTCCACAGGCCGAAGCCCAGCTCCTCGTCGTCCTGGCCGCGGCGGGCGCTGACCGACAGGGTGATGCTCAGCTCCGCCGCCATCTGGTCGGACGACAGCTCTCCCCCGGCGTCCGGGTCCCCGGCCCGCTCCGGGTGGGAGCTGCGCGCCAGCGCGCGATGCGCCTCCTGCAGCAGCCGGCGGTTGGCCGCGGCCTGGTCCTGGGGGACGGTCGCGCAGTAGCCCTCGGCGCTGTAGAGGCCGAGGGCGACGCGGGCCAGCATCTCGGGGTCCTTCTGCGCGCGGGCGGTGCGCACCGCCTCGTCGAACAGCGGCCAGGCGTCGGTCGTCCTGCCCGCGTGCAGCAGGGCGCCGCCCAGGTCCAGCGCGGTGAGCACCCGGCAGCGCGGCGACGCGTCGGCGGACCGCTCGTACGCCCGGCGCAGATGCGCGACGACCTCCTCGAACGCGAGCCGGCCCCCGGCGTCCTGCCCGGCGGCCCGCAGCAGGCCCACGACCTGCTCGGCGGGCAGTTCGTCGCCCGCGGCCCAGGCGTGCCGGGCGAGGTCGGCGGGGAAGATTTTCTCGTTCAGCGCGGGCGCGGCGTCGAGGGCGCGGACGACGGCCGCGTGCCGGCGGCGGGCCTCGGCGGGATCCAGCTCCCCGTACAGCGTCTCGCGCACCAGGTCGTGCCCGAAGGCGAACGTGCCCGCGCCCCGGCCCACCACGAGCCGGGCGGCGACGGCGGTCTCCAGCAGCCTGTCGATGTGCGCCGGGGGCTTGCCGACGGCCGCGGCGAGCACCTGGCGGTGGAACTCGCGGCCGAGTACGGCGGCGGCGACGAGCAGCTCGGCGACCGGCGCCGGCAGCAGGTGCAGACGGCGCTGCAGCGCGTCGCGCACGCCGGGCGCCACGGCCTCCGCGGACGCGCCGCCGGCCCAGAGGCGGGCGGTCTGCTCGATGAAGAACGGGTTGCCGCCGGTGCGCCGGTGCACCTCGGCGGCCAGCTCCTCGTCCGGGTCGCGGCCGGCGGTACGGGCCATGAGCCGGGCCGTACCGGCGCGGTCGAGGCCGGTGAGCGTGAGGATGGTGGCCTTGGCGACCAGCGGCGCGATCTGGTCGCGCAGCGGGTGCCCGGGGGTGTCGACCTCGGCGTCGCGGTACGTGCCGATGAGCAGCAGCCGCTCGAACCACGTGTGCTGGGCGGCGAACTCCAGCAGGCGCAGGGAGGCGGGGTCGGCCCAGTGCAGGTCGTCGAGGACGACGATGACGGGGCGGGTGTGCGAGACGGCGACCAGGGCGGTGGTGACGGCGTCGGCGAGGTGGAAGGGGTCGGCGGACGTCCCGGCGCCCGTGGCGTCGGATCCCGGGCCGGCCGGGGGGCCGGCGAGGGGCGCGGGGTCGGTCCCGCGGCGGGGTGCCCCGTCCTGGGGCGGACCGTGGCGGTCGCGTACGCGGCCGGCGTCGGCGTGCCCGGCGCCGCCTCGATCCCCCCGCGCCCGGTCGTCCCGTGTCCCGTCGTCCCGTACCCGGTCGTCGCGGGTCCCGTCGCGGTCCCGTACGTCCGCGGGCGGACCGTGCTCGTGCTGCCCGCCCGGCGGCGCACCGGCCCCCGCCGGTGCCTCGCCGAGCAGCACCTCCAGACCGCTGCCCGCCGCCTCGCGGGCCTCCGCCCACTCCGCCGCCGGCACACCGCGCCGCAGCGCCCGGACGACCTGGACCCACGGCCAGTACCCCGGGGCGCTCTGCGACGCCCAGCACGAGCCGCCGAGCACCAGCGTCCCCCGCCGTCTCGCCTCCGCCACCGCGGCGGTGACCAGCGTCGTCTTGCCGATGCCCGCCTCGCCCGTGACCAGCACGAGGCCGCCGTGGCTGTCCGCGGCCCGGTCGGCCTCGGCCCTGAGGACGCCCGCGGGGTGATCTCGTCCGATGAGTGCAGCAGTCATGTCCCTAGCACTGTGACATGCGCCTGTGACAGCGGGGCAGCCCTTTTCCCCCCGATGTGCCGCTACGCCCCTGTTCAGCGGGCCCGTGGCCGCTCGGGGGAATGACCAGGGGGCAGGGGGGTGTTACGCTGACACCAGCACCGAGTCGCGCCCCCGTCGGCGCCCGTGCTTCTTCACCACCCCGCTGCGGTTCTCCGTCGAGTCGCTGACTGACGCCGGGCGAGGTCGTTTCACCCCTCTACGCGGCCGCGCGTGCCCAAGCCGCGCCTCTGCCGCAGATCCCACACACCTTGGAACCGCGACACCGTCCGTGAAAGGACCGTGCATGACTACGACGACACCCACCACAGCAGAAACCCGGGCGGCCGGCGCCGTCCGGGCCACGTCCGAACTCGCCGCGGTCGCCGGGGTGTTCGAGCCCTCGGGCAACCACGGCTTCCTGCGCACCGGCAGCTACCAGCCGGGCGACGACGACGTCCAGGTGCCGGCGAACCTCGTACGCCGCTTCGGCCTCCGCAAGGGCGATCTCGTGGAAGGCGGCGTACTGCCGGCCGGCGGGTCCGCTTCCAGCCCGGGATCGGGCCCGGGCCCGGGTGCGAACTCCGGCTCCGGCAGGCGCCGCGACCGCGACCGCGGCGCCGCCGCCGACCGGCGCCCGAAGGGCCCCGCCCTCGCCCGCGTCGACCGCGTCGCCGGTCTCGACCCCGAGGCCGCCGCCCGCCGCCCCCGCTTCGCCGACCTCGTCCCCCTCCACCCCACCGAGCGGCTGCGCCTGGAGACCCCCGCCGGCCGGCTCACCAACCGCGTCGTCGACCTCCTCGCCCCCGTCGGCAAGGGCCAGCGCGGGCTGATCGTCGCCCCGCCCAAGACCGGAAAGACGATCCTCCTCCAGCACCTCGCCGACGCCATCGCCGTCAACCACCCCGAGTGCCACCTGATGGTCGTCCTCCTCGACGAGCGCCCCGAGGAGGTCACCGACATGCAGCGCTCCGTGCGCGCCGAGGTGATCTCCTCCACGTTCGACCGCCCCGCCCGCGAGCACGTCGCCGTCGCCGAGATGGCCGTCGAGCGCGCCAAGCGGATGGTCGAGGCCGGGCAGGACGTGGTGATCCTGCTGGACTCGCTGACCCGGCTGTGCCGCGCCGCCAACAACAGTGCCGGCGCCGGCGGCCGTACCCTCAGCGGCGGCGTGGACGCCTCCGCGCTGCTGCTCCCCAAGAAGCTCTTCGGCGCCGCCCGCAACATCGAGGACGGCGGCTCCCTGACGATCCTCGCCTCCGCGCTCGTCGAGACCGGCTCGCGCGCCGACGACTACTACTTCGAGGAGCTGAAGAGCACCGGCAACATGGAGCTGCGCCTCAGCCGCGCCCTCGCCGAGCGGCGCATCTTCCCCGCCGTCGACGTGCACGCCTCCGGCACGCGCCGCGAGGAACTCCTCGCCGCCCCCGGCGAGGTCGCCCTGCTGCACCGGCTCCGCCGGGTGCTCGGCGACCGCGACACCGTGCAGAGCATGGAGCTGCTGCTGGAGCGGATGAAGGCGAGCGGCGGCAACGCGGAGTTCCTGCTGCGCCTGGGGCGCACGACCCCGGCGTGACACGGACATCCGCGCGGGCCGGCGAGCCGGTGATACGCGGGCGTACGAAGCCGGGTGTGCACCCGGTGCGTACGACATGAACGCCGCGCGCTGCGCCGCCGGGCCCCGCTCAGGCCGCGTCCGGCAGTGACGTCGGGCCGCTCTCGCCGCCTTCGCCGCGCTCCCTGCGCTCCATGCGCTTCACCTCGTCCTCCTCCGTCTTCGAGTCCTCCGGCCGTGCGAGGGTGCACACCAGCTCGCCGCTGTCCGGATCCACGTCGGCGAGCACCGTGTCCCCGGGGCGTACCGACCCGTCCAGCAGCAGGTTGGAGATGCGGTTGTCCAGCTCCCGCTGGAGTGTGCGCCGCAGCGGACGGGCGCCGAACTCCGGCTGGTGCCCGAGCGCGACGAGCCGCTCCTTCGCCGCCGTCGTCACCTTCAGGTCGACCTCCTGCGCGCGCAGCCGCCGCCGGCTGCGGTCCAGCAGCAGGTCCACCACGGAGGACAGGTCGTCGGCGGAGAGGCCGTGGAAGATGATGACCTCGTCGATGCGGTTGAGGAACTCCGGCAGGAAGCGCGCCCGCAGGTCCTCCATCAGGTCGTCCCTGATGTCGTCGACCTGGCCCTTGTGCGCCAGGATGCGCTGGGCGCCGACGTTCGAGGTCATGATGACCACGGTGTTGCGGAAGTCGACCGTGCGCCCCTGGGCGTCCGTCAGCCGGCCGTCCTCCAGCACCTGGAGCAGCGCCGAGAAGATGTCCGGGTGCGCCTTCTCGATCTCGTCGAAGAGCAGCACGCTGTACGGGCGCCTGCGTACCTTCTCCGTCAACTGCCCGGCCTCCTCGTAGCCGACGTAGCCGGGCGGGGCGCCCAGCAGCCGGGAGACCGTGTGCCGCTCCTGGAACTCGCTCATATCGAAGCGGATCATCCGGTCCTCGTCGCCGAAGAGCAGGTCCGCCAGCACCCTCGCCAGCTCGGTCTTGCCCACGCCTGTCGGGCCGAGGAAGAGGAACGAACCCGTCGGCCGGTCCGGGTCGCTCATGCCGGCGCGCCCGCGGCGTACCGCCTCGGCGACCGCCACCACCGCCTCGTCCTGCCCGACGACCCGTTCGTGCAGCGCCTCCTCCAGCTTGAGCAGCTTGTCCTTCTCGCTCTCCGTCAACTGCGAGACGGGGATGCCGGTCGAGCGGGACAGCACTCCGGCGATGTCGTCCGCGGTCACCTCCATCACGCCCTCGCGCCGCTCCTCGACGCCCGCCAGCTCCGCCTCCGTCCGGGCGATCTGCTCCTTGATCTCCGCCGCCTTCTCGTACTTCTCGGCCGCGACCGCCTCGTCCTTCTCGCGGCGCAGCTTGGCGAGCCGGTCCTCGCGGTCGACGACCTCGGTGCTGCGGCCCATCGAGCGCAGCCGTACGCGCGCACCCGCCTGGTCGAGGAGGTCGATGGCCTTGTCGGGCAGGAAGCGGTCGGAGACGTAGCGGTCGGACAGCTCGGCGGCGGAGGCCAGCGCCTGGTCGGTGAAGCGGACCTGGTGGTGGGCCTCGTAGGAGTCCCGCAGCCCTTCGAGGATCTGCACCGTCTCCGCGACGGTCGGCTCCGGCACCAGCACCGGCTGGAAGCGGCGCTCCAGCGCGGCGTCCTTCTCGACGTGCTTGCGGTACTCGTCGATCGTCGTCGCGCCGACGACGTGCAGTTCGCCGCGGGCGAGCGCGGGCTTGAGCATGTTGCCCGCGTCCATGGCGCCCTCGCCGCCGGCACCGGCGCCGACGACGGTGTGCAGTTCGTCGATGAAGAGGATCGTGCTGCTCTCGGTGCTCTTCACCTCCTCGATGACCTTCTTCAGCCGCTCCTCGAACTCCCCGCGGTACTTCGACCCCGCGACCAGCCCGGCCAGGTCCAGGCCCACGACCCGCTTGCCGGTGAGCGTCTGCGGCACGTCGCCCGACTCGATGCGCTGTGCCAGGCCCTCGACGATGGCGGTCTTGCCGACACCGGGTTCGCCGATGAGGACGGGGTTGTTCTTGGTGCGGCGGGAGAGGATCTCCACGGTCTGCTCGATCTCCGCGGCACGCCCCACGACGGGGTCGAGACGGCCGGCCCGGGCCTCGGCGGTGATGTCGCGGCCGTACTCGTCGAGGGTCGGGGTCTCACTCTGCTGCGCCCGGCCCTGCATGCCGGGCCTGCCGGGTGCCTGACCGGGGGCTTGACCGGGCGCCTGGGCGGTGCTCGCGGCGTCCGCGATGCCGCGGAGCCGGCCGGTGTCCATCCCGTACGCGTCGAGCAGCCGCGCGGCGCCGGCGTCCGGGTCGTCGAGGAGGGCGCCGAGGATGTGCTCGGGCCCGATGTACGAGGTACCGACGGCCTGCGAGCGGGCCACCGCGCCGCGGAGCACCCGCTTCGCGGCGGGCGTCAGCTCCGGCTCCGACGACGCCTCCCTCCCCTCTTCCGGCAGCGCTTCGGCGATGGCCCGGGCCAGCTCGTCGGGGTCGGCCCCGGCCTCGGCGAAAACGGAGCGTGCGGGGTCCACTTGGGTGGAGGCCCAGAGCAGGTGCTCGGTGTCGAGGTCGACGCTGCCGTCCTCCTCGGCCCGGCGCTGCGCCCGGCCGATCAGCTCGCGCGCCGAGTCGGTGAGGAGGCGGCCGATGGGCACGCGCTGGACGGCCGGCGGTGAGGTGGCGGGGGACATGCCGAAGAAGCGGTTGAGCAGCTCGGAGAACGGGTCGGAGGAGCCGTAGGAGCCGAGGGGGGAGAAGGACATGATGAGTCTCCGCGGCGCTGGGGGGAGTGGTACCTGGGCCTCACCTCACTGAAACAAGAGCGGTGGAAGGGTGCAAACGGTACGAACTGTCGCAGGGGTGGCCGGGCGCTGGATGCGGTGGGGTGAGCCGCGGGAATGCTCGGGCGCCGGTGTGGGAGCGATGGCGGGTCAGGGGCCGGTGCGCTCGGGATGCTCGCCGGCGAGGGGCTACCCGGCGGGGTCGGCGGTGCGATCGGGCTGCCCGGTGCCGGCCGCCTGCCCGGTGCCGGCCGCCTGCCCGGTGCCGGCCGCCTGCCCGGCCCGCCTGCGGCGGCGGTGGGCGGCGACGCGCGTACGGGAGGCGCAGGCGGAGGAGCAGTAGCGGCGGGCGCTGCCCGGGCCGGTGCCGAGGTAGAGGACGGTGCAGTCGGGGGCGGCGCACTCGCCCCAGGGGGGCTGCCCGTACTCGGTGAGGATCTGCGCCAGCGCGAGGGCACCGGAGGCGAGGAACCAGTCGGCCCAGCCGGCGTCGTCGCCGCGGTCCACGTGCAGGTGCCAGGGGTGGCCCCCGTGCCGGGAGAGCCGGGGCCGGGCGCCGCACTCCGCGAACACGTCGTTCAGCGCGGCGGCGGCGCGGTCCGCGTCGGATTCGGTGAGCAGGGCGGTCATCAGCCGTGCGGCGCCGCGCAGCGCCTCGGCGTCGGCGTCGGTGAAGGAGCCGGGTGCGAGGTCGGCGGGGGTCTCGCCGTGGACGGCGAGGAGCCGGGCGAGGTCGGCGCGGGGGACGTCGGGATCGCGCCGGACGGCGTTGGCGACGTCGAGGAGGCGCTGGGCGGGACGGAATCCGTGGCCCGACGGCGGCGGGGGCATCGGGGCTCCTGGGGTGGGCGGAGGTGTGGGGTCCAGGCTAATGGTAACGTCTTTAAGAAATAAGCCGTTACGACGCTCGGTGCGCTGCACTGCTCGGGACAGGGGAGGCCGGAGGATGGCACGCGGGCTGCGGGCGTACCTGGCCACCGCCACCTGCGCCCGCCTCGCCGACGACGGCATGGCCGTCTCCGTCACCCTGCTCGCCCTCCAGCGGACCGGCAGCGCCGCGCTGGGCGCGGTGGTGCTCGCCGCGTGGATGGCGCCGCACGCCGTCGCCGCCCCGCTGACCGGGGCGCTGGCGGCGCGGGCGCGGGGCGCGGGCGCGGCGTTCCACGTCGCGGCCCTCGGCGTCTTCGCCGCGTCGATCGCCGGCGTCGCGCTCACCCTCGGCCGCGCGCCGGTGCCGGTGGTGCTCGCGGCGGCGGCGCTGGGCGGCTGCTGCGGTCCGATGGTCACCGGCGGCCTGTCGAGCCTCCTCGCGGGCCTGGTCCCGGACTCCGGCGCGCGCGCCCGCGCGTACGCCCTGGACGCGGCCACCTACAACGCGGCGGGTATCGCGGCCCCCGCGGCGGTGACGACGGCGGCGGGCCTGTGGGGCGCGGGCCCGGCCATGGCGACCCTCGCCGCGTCGGCGGCGGGCGCGGCGGGCCTGGCGACGACTCTGCGGGTGCCGGGGCCGGCGGGAGCGGGGCTGCCGGGGCCGGCGGGGCCGGGGCCGAAGGGACGGGCGGCGGACGGTGGTGGGCACCGGCTGTGGCAGGAACTGCTCGGCGGGCTCCGGGTGCTGTGGCGGGTACGCGCCCTGCGGGGCATCACCGCCGCCACCTCCCTGGCCTTCGTCGGCGTCGGCGGGCTCGCCCCCGCCGCCGTGCTGCTCGGTGACGAGCGGGGCTACCCCGGCGGTGGCGGTGTGCTGCTCACCGTCCTGGCCGCCGGGGCGCTCGCCGGGTCGCTTGCCGCCGCGCGACGGCCGCCGGGGCTCTCCGACGTGCGGCTCGCCGCCGTCTCCCTCGTCGGCACCGGGGCCGCCCTCCTCGGCGCCGCCGCGTCCGGCCCGTACCCGCTGTGCGTGGCGCTCTTCGCGCTCGCCGGGCTCTGCGACGGGCCGCTGCTCGCCGCCACCCTGCGGATCCGCGCCGACCACGCGCCGCCCGCCATGCGCGCCCAGGTCTTCACCCTCGGCGCCGGGCTCAAGACCACCGGCGGCGCCGCCGGTGCGGCGCTCACCGGCGCCGCCGCGTCCGCGCTCGCGCCGGCCCAGCTCCTCGCCGGTCTCGCCGCGCTCCAGCTCGCCGCTGCCGTGCTGCTGCGCGGTGCGTCCCGTTCCGTACAGACGGAGGACCGCATGGGCCAAGGCGCAGACGAACGCAGGGAGGAACGCACGGAGGAACGCAGGGAGGAACCAGGGCCGTGAACCCGCTGCGCCGGCCCCGCGTCCCGGCGGTCGGACGGCCCTGGCGCCCCCCGCTTTCTCAGCAGTCGGACGGCGCCGCCTCGCCGGCCAGCCGGTCCTCCAGCCACCCGTACGCCGCCGGATACGACGCCACCGCGCCGCCCACGTGCGTCGGCGCGACGTTCGTCGAGAAGTCCACTGTCGCGCCCTTCGCGCACCAGTCCGCGACGAGCTGCTCCCCGACCGCGTACGGAATCACGTCGTCCAGCACGCTGTGCGAGACGAACACCGGAACCTCCGGCTTCCGTACGCCGATCCGCTGCTCCTCGACGACCTCGCGCCACGGCGACTCGTCCATGTAGTCGGTGATCGGCCTGCCGTCGGCGGTCAGCGTCTTCGACTGCAGGAACGGGTAGCGCAGGACCGCCTCGGCCGTGCACGTCTCCGCCGCCTCGGCCATGACCTGCCGGCCGCGGTCGTTGAGGTACGGCCCGAGGTCGACGTCCGAGCCCTCGGCGAGGCCCGCGACGGCGAAACCGAGGAACGCGGCGTACAGGGAGCCGTCGAGGTTGCGTCCGACCCTCGCCAGGTCGGCGGGGACCGCGCCCGCGGCGACGCCCTTGACGTCGAGGTCCGGGGCGTAGGAGCGGGCGAGTTCGGCGGCGGAGGCCGCGGCGCCGCCGCCCTGGGAGTAGCCGTAGACGGCGACGGGCCCGTCGTCGGGGAGTCCGGCGGCGGGCAGGCGCTGCGCGGCGCGTACGGAGTCGAGGACGGCCTGGCCCTGGACGGCGCGGTTCATGTACGTGTGCAGGCCGGGGGTGCCGAGGCCCTCGTAGTCGGTCATGGCGACGCCGTAGCCGCGGGCGAGGAGGCCCTTGACGAACAGGCCCTCGTATTCGGTGCCGTTGGCGAGCTGCCGCGAGGGCGCGCACTGGTCGCCCATGCCCTGGGTGCCGGCGGCGTATCCGATGACGGGGCGTTCGCCGGGGCCCGGCCAGGCGGACTTGGGGGTGAGGACGGTGCCGGTGACGGCGACGGGTGCGCCGTGGCCGTCGGTGGAGCGGTACATGACGCGCTGGACGTGCGCGTCGACCTTGAGGGTCTTGAGCGGGTCGAGGTAGTAGACGGACGGCTCGGAGCGGATGACGTCGCCGTTGTCCGCGGGAAGCGCGGCGGGCGGCTCGTAGAACGGCGGGCGTTCCGCCGCCGTGGCGGTGAGCGGGAGGGCGACGGTGGCGGCGACCGCCGCCGCGGTGGTGCCGGCGAGCGTGCCGAAGGCACGCCGGAGGGTACGGCCATGCATGGGGCAACTCCTCGGTGGGCGACTCTGCCAACAGAAGTTACTGACTTGTCAGTAAGGAACGCCCCCTGCGCGAACATGTCAACCCTTCGCGCGCGTACGGGCCGGCGGCCCGGCCCGTACGCACACGTTCCGTAGCGCTCCGGCCGTCAACTGATGTCGAAGAGCGGCCCGGTGATCGTGAGCCCGAGGTCGTCGCCCACGTACGAGAAGAACGCGAACAGCATCAGCGCCGCCCCGGCCAGGGCGAAGTCCTTGTTGAACTGGATCATCACCGTCTGCTTGGTCTCCGCGTCCTCCTCCTTCCAGAACGCGTGCATCAGCACCGCCGTCGGCACCAGGAACACCAAGAGCAGCAGCGCCCCCAGATCCGCCCACACCCCCAGCAGCACGCTGAGCCCGCCCACCAGCATCACCACACCGCTGCCCGCCGTCGCCGGCACGGCCGCCGGTACGCCCTTGGACGCGGCGTACGCCCCCAACTGCTTGCTCTGCGTCAGATGGCCGGCCGCGGAGCCGAGGAAGAGGAGGGCGAAGAGAATCCGGCCGACTAACACCAGTACGTCCATCGAAGCCTCCGGTCACAGGAGTGAGAGAAAGCTGGACTATTCCTCAGGCGTGCTCGCGTCAAACACACAGGCGTCACGGGAGTGCACGTACGCCCCGCCGGGCATCGCGAAACTCACCGCTCCCGCCGTACATCCATCGGGCCCCCTCGTGAGTCGGAACAGGAAGCGGCGTTGCCGCCGCGCCCGCCGTGAGGCTCATGCCGGCGCCGTGCGCAGCGTGTACGCGCGCCGCGCACCGACCTTCGGAGCATCGGAGCAACTGCCTTGA
Source organism: Streptomyces sp. CNQ329 (assembly GCF_000482585.1). NCBI lineage: Bacteria > Bacillati > Actinomycetota > Actinomycetes > Kitasatosporales > Streptomycetaceae > Streptomyces > Streptomyces sp. CNQ329. Next base: position 95,966 of record NZ_AXVU01000021.1, read on the forward strand.
CGACAACAGAACACAGCGTCCGCCCGCGCCGTACAGGCATCCGGTTGCGCAGGGCGACGGCCGGCGTCGTGGCCGTGGGCGCCCTCCTGGCCGTGGCCCCGATGACCTCCCCGGCGAGCGCGGCCGAGGCCGCCGCCGCACCCACGGTCTCCGCCAAGGGCGCGTTCCTGATCAACGGGTCGGGCACGAAGGTCTTCGGCAAGGGGTCCGACACCAAGCGGCAGATCGCCAGCACCACGAAGATCATGACCGCGCGCGTGGTACTCAGCCAGCCGGACCTGAACCTCGACAAGAAGGTCACCATCAAGCAGGCGTACCGCGACTACGTCGCCAACAGGGGCGCCAGCACCGCCGATCTGAGGACCGGCGACAAGGTCGCCGTCGGCACCCTGCTGTACGCGATGATGCTCCCCTCCGGCTGCGACGCCGCGTACGCGCTGGCCGACACGTACGGCTCCGGCAGCACGCGCTCGGCGCGGGTGAAGTCGTTCATCAAGAAGATGAACAAGAAGGCCGCCTTCCTCGGGATGACGAACACCCACTTCGACTCCTTCGACGGCGTCTCCAGCACCGGGGACAACTACTCGACGCCGCGCGACATGGCGAAGCTGGCGAAGAGCGCGTACAACTACTCCGGCAAGTTCCGCGAGATCATCGCCAAGACGAAGGCGGTGCGCTACGGCACCGCCAGCAACGGCAACCGCCGCACGTACACCTGGTACAACACCAACCAGCTCCTCGGCTCCTACAGCGGTGCCAACGGCATGAAGACCGGCACCACCACCCCGGCCGGCCCATGCCTGGTCTTCACCGCCAAGCGCGACGGCAAGACGTACATCGGCGTGGTCCTCAACGCCGGCGACCGCTACAAGGACGCGGCCAAACTCCTCGACTACGGCTTCGGCAGCCGCACGGCCAGCACGATGCAACTCCGCCAGCTCCCGGAGAACGCCCAACGCGACTGATCCATAGGCTCGCGGGCCCGGACCCCGCTCTGGGCCCGCGAGCCGGGTGCGGCGTTCCCCGCCCGCGCGGTTCGGTGACCGAAGGTGCGCGGATCCCGCCTGAGAAGGGCCGTTGAGTGGAGCCCCGCGGGAGTACGAACAGGCCGCAGTGCCGCGGTGGAGTCAGTCCTCGATGTCCACGCCGTAGGAGCCGGCGAGGGTGGCCAGGTCGTGGTCGTATCCCTGTCCGACAGCGCGGAGGCGCCAGGTGTCCGCGCGTCGGTAGACCTCGGCCAGGAGCAGGGTGCGCTCGGTGGTTGCGGCATCGAGGGTCGCTTGGGCCACGGGGGGTGCGTCGGCCCCGGGAGCGGCCACGATCTCGATGGGGCCCACGTCGCCGAAGGTGGCGGCGCCGTCGATGGCCGCCGCGATCACGATCTTCCGGATGCCGGGCCGGAGTCCGGTGAGCGCCATGGTCACGGCCTGTTCGCTCGGTGCCTCGGCGGCCAGGCGGACGGTGCCGTCCGGGTTCTCAGCGGCACCGTAGAAGACGAACTCGTCGTCACCGGGGACCTGTTCGTCGCCGTCCACGGCGAACGCGACGACGTCGACTTCGCACCGCGTCGACTGCGCCCAGGAAGCCGTGAGGGTCCAGCGGGCCGGGGGGACGGTGGCCGGGAGGTCGACGACTCCGCCCCGGGGCAGCACGGTGGCGGGCACCGTCCGCTCCTGCGCGGGTGTGTCCTTCGCAGCCCCGGGTTCCTGCCCCGGGGGCCCGCCCGGCGCCGTGCCGGAGTCCGGGACATGCGCGGCATCGGGTTCCTCCAGCCATGCCGCGTCGCGAAGCGGTAGCCCGAGCCAGCGGATCCGCTCCATGCGCCGATCGTGCCGGCCGTCGCGCAGACACAGCACGTCCGTCACGCGCGCCGAGAGATTGACCGCCGCGGACGCGCCCAACTCCACGATGCGGACCCGGGCGGCGGCGGCTTCATCGTGGCGGCCCCCCAGGACGAGCACCCGGCGCCCCACAAGCGGCCGTTCGGACTCGCCCGCGGATGAGGGCAGGGTGAACGCACGCGGTGGTGATGGCGCTCCGGCGGGTCGTGGCGAAGGCCGGGAGGGAGGCGTACGGACGGCGGACGGGGAGTCTGCGGGGGACGACTCGGGCGGCGGGGGTGAGGGCGGACCGGGGAGCGCCGCCACCTCCCGCGCGGCCGGCCGTGACGACGTGTCCACTGCGGTACCCGGCCGGACGTCCTCCAGGAGACGTACGAACGTGCGCTCGTCCAGCAGCGGCACACCCTCCGCCACCGCCCGTCGCAGCTTCGCCGACGAGGAGTACCGGTCGTTGGTGATCAGCACGCTCGTCTGCCGGCTGACGGAGGTCATCACGTTGAGCCCGGCCGCCACCGACCTCGCGATCAACTCCTCACGGGAGATGTCGGTCTCCCCGGTGATCGCGATCGCCATGCCCTGTACCAGCGGTTCACCGCTCCGGAGCCGTCCGGGATTGCGGAAGGCGCAGGGGGTCTTGGGGACCCGCGGCCTGTACTCCTGCCGTGGCGGACAGGCGACCAGTGGCAACGGCACACCGAGGTTCGCCGCCGAGATCAGCGAGGCCCGCAGGATGCCGGCCAGCACCCGGACGTCGTCCGCCGCGTCGTGATGACGCACTTGCCGCACGCTGTAGTAGGCGGCGAGGGTGTCGAGCCGCAGGTCCGCGGTCGGAGGGGCGATCTGACGGTTCAGCGCAAGGGTGCACAGCCGCCGGGAGACCGGCAGCCACGAGCGGGCGCGCGCGAACTCGTGCGCTAAGAAGGCGTAGTCGAATTGGGCATTGTGCGCCACCAGCACCCGGCCTTTCAGAAGCCCGCCCAGCCGGGTGGCGACCTCCTCGAACTGCGGCGCGCCGGCGAGTCGGTCCCGGGTCAGCCCGTGGATATGGACCGGCCCGGGATCGCACCCGGGGTCGAGGAGTGTCTCGTACCTGCCCGTCTGCCGCCCGTTCGCGGCGATCGTGGCGACGGCGACGGACAGCACCCGGTCCCGGCCGGGGCGGAGGCCCGATGTCTCCACGTCGACCAGGGCCCACTCGTGTGTGTAGTCACGTGCAGTCGACCAGATGTCTTCGTTCGCGTTCACCATCGCCGCCACGGCCCCCACCCCTCTTGTGCACCGCTTCCCGCTGATCGGACGTCATCGGCGTGGGGATTCTGTCAGCGGGGCGCTGCTGTGCCACGGGACCGTTCGGCCCTTACAGGGGCGTGTCGGAGCATTCCCGAACGAGAAGGGCGGTCCGCGGCATCGCGGGCCGCCCTCCTCAAGGCCGCGGCGCTAGGTGAACAGGCGCAGGGGGATGGCTGCTGCCATTGCCGCCATGCCCGCGTCGTTCGGGTGCAGGCCGTCACCGCTGTCGTACGCCGGCAGCAGGCGGCCCGGGTGCGCCGGGTCGCGGGTGACCGCGTCGAGGTCGATCGTGCCGTCGTACTCGCCGGCGGTGCGGATCCAGTCGTTGACCGTCTGGCGGACCTCTTCGCGTTCCGGGGTGTAGAAGCCGAGGGCGTTGCCCTCCATCGGCAGGACCGTCGCGCCGTGGATGCGCAGGTGGCGGGCGTGGGCCTGGCGGATGAGGGTGCGGTGGCCGGCGATGAGGTCGGCGGCCGTGACCTCCTCGTCGACGGGGGCCGCGAGACCGGGGTGGCCGATGTCGTTGATGCCGAGGAGCACGATGACGTGCCGGGCGGCCGGCTGGTCCAGGACGTCGCGGGCGAAGCGGTGGATGCCGGCCTCGCCGAAGTACGGGGCGTAGTCCTCGGCGGGGTCGCCGGGCGGCGGGTTGGGGTCGCGCAGGAGGCGGTTGCCGCCGATGCCGGCGTTGAGGACGCCGGTGCCGGGGCGGCCCGCCTCGTCGCGGAGGCGGCCGGCGAGGACGTCCGGCCAGCGGCGGTTGGCGCCGACGGTGGTGACGGAGCCGTCGGTGATGGAGTCGCCGAAGGCGACGATCGCCTGCCGCGCACCGGGCCCGGCGGCGGTTCCCGGCGCGGTACCGGCGACGGCGACTCCGGTGAGGAAGTACCAGCTCGCGACGGTGCTTTGGGGGTCGACGGCGGGCTTCGCGGTGACGTTTCCGGCGGCGACGTAGTTGTTCTGGAACGCCGAGCGGTGGACGGTGGCGGCCGGCGTCGGCCGCGGCAGGTGGACGCTGACGGCGAGGTCGGCCGCCGTCGGTACGTCCAGCACCACCGGGTCGCTCCACCGCCGGGTGCCGGGCGCCAGCGTCACCGACCTCCGGCCGCCGAAGCGCACCGCGCGGTCGGTGCCGGGCACGACGGCGGTGCCGTCGCCGGGGACCGAGCGGGCGACGCGGACCTCGCCGATGACGAGGGGTTCGGTGCCGTACAGGTTGCTGAGCCGGATGCGGAGTGCGCGCCCGCCGGCGCTGGTGTGGACGACCTGGCGCAGGGTCTGGTCGGCGAAGGCGGTGGTGTCGGTGGCGGGCACCGCCGTCTCGGCGCAGGCCCATGTGCCGGTCCAGGCCCGGCTCTCGGCGCCGCCGGACTCCGCGGCGGAGGCGGCGGAGGCGGCGGAGGCGGTGAGCGCCTGCCACGTACCGGCGAGGACGGGGGTGGCGGCGACGGCGGCGGCGGCGCGGCCGAGGCTGCGTCTGCTGGGGCCGTGCGCGGGTGCGGAACCGGGTGACGAGGTGGCTTCTTGGGGCACGTGCGTACCTCCTGGCTCGGCGGTCGGGGTACGGCCGGGGAGTCGCTGTCGCACGGCGTCACATCCGGCTGTCCGACCGGCTGAGAAACCAAACGGAAGGAAGGTACGGCTGCTCGGAGCGGTGGTCAACGGTGCCTCGCGGGCGTCCACGTGGCGCGCCTGCCCGCGATAGAAAGCCCTTGCTGGTGAGGGCCTGTGGGCCGGTGTGCTGATCCTGGGGGTATTTGTTGGTCTAGACCTTGACAGGTCCAGACCAATGGGCTTTGCTCCACCATGCCACGTATACACCCCCACTGACAGGATGTGATGACGTGTCAGCCACACACGTGCACGTACACCTGCACCGCAGACTCGGCAGACGGATCAGAGGCATCGTCGCGGCGCTCGCCGCCGTTGCCGTCCTCGCCGTGCTCGTCCCTCTCGCCACCGCCACGACCGCCAGCGCCGCCGCCTGCGCGGCGGCGTGGAACAGCGGCGCGGTGTACACGCAGGGCAACGTCGTCTCCCACAACGGCCACAACTGGCAGGCCAAGTGGTGGACCCAGGGTGAGACCCCCGGCACCACCGGAGAGTGGGGCGTCTGGGCCGACCAGGGCGCCTGCGGTGGCAGCGACCCCGGTCCCGGACCCGGGGGCTTCGTGACCGAGGCCCAGTTCAGCCAGATGTTCCCGAACCGGAACTCCTTCTACACCTACAGCGGCCTCACCACCGCCATGCAGTCCTACCCCGCCTTCGCCAACACAGGCGACAACACCACCAAGGCCCGCGAAGCCGCCGCCTTCCTCGCCAACGTCAGCCACGAGACCGGCGGCCTCGTCCACATCGTCGAGCAGAACCAGGCCAACTATCCCCACTACTGCGACCCGAACCAGTCCTACGGCTGTCCCGCGGGCCAGGCCGCGTACTACGGCCGCGGCCCCATCCAGCTCAGCTGGAACTTCAACTACAAGGCCGCCGGCGACGCCCTCGGCCTCGATCTCCTCACCAACCCCTGGCGGGTGGAGCGCGAACCGGCCGTGGCCTGGCAGACCGGCCTGTGGTACTGGATGACCCAGTCCGGCCCCGGCACCATGTCCGGACACACCGCGATGACCACCGGCGCCGGCTTCGGTGAGTCGATCCGCTCGATCAACGGCTCCCTGGAGTGCAACGGCGGCAACCCCGCGCAGGTCCAGAGCCGCATCGACACCTACCAGCGCTTCACGCAGATCCTCGGCGTCACCCCGGGCGACCGGCTGAGCTGCTGACCCCACGCCCCGTCCCCCGAGGACGGCGGGCCCGTCCCCACGCCGGGCCCGCCGTCCGCCTCCCGGCACGCGCCGGGTCCGCGCGCCGGGGTCACTCGGCGGGCAGGGGGAAGAGGAAGCGGAACTCACCGTGTCCCGGGCCCTCGAAGCCGGGATTCCTCCAGGTCAGCGTCGTGTCGCAGGCCGCGTCGTCCAGGCGGGAGGCGGTCACGCGCACGACGGCCGGGACCTCGGCCGTCAGCTCCACGTCGCCGAGACCGCGCCTCTCGCCCTCGCCGAACGTCCCGGCCGCCAGCGGCGTGCCGGTTGCTCCTGACGCCTCGCCTGCTGAGGGAGCGTCAGGTACGTCACCGGCCCCACCGGCGGTGACACGCCAGCGGACGCGCGCCGCCTCGCAGCCGTAGCCGAGGCTCAGGTTGCCGGCGAGCCTCTCGGCGTCGGACCCGCCGTCGACGCTCAGGGTGGTGCTCACGCCGGCGCCGGGCTTCAGGTCCCAGATGTGGTAGATGCCCGTGCCCTGGACGTCCACGGCCGGCCGGTCGCCGCTCTCGTACGTCAGCGGGTAGTCCGTCAGCGACTGCCACATGAAGAACGCGAACAGGCTCGCTATCGCGACGACGCCCCCGCCGACGACGAGGTTCCATCCCCCGTCCGTGGCGGCGACATACGCGAAGACCGCGGCGAAGAGGACCACCGCGGGGATCCAGCCGTTCACGTACACGACGTCCGAGGCCGTCGTCACGGCCCCGGACCCCCCGGCGTACATCATGGTCATCGGCTGCCCGTCGCCCTACGGTGTCCCCTCACCCCGTGCCACGGACGCCGGGGCTCACTCCACAGTGTGCCCCGGGCAGCCGGGGACCCTTCCCGGAGTTCCGGGTACGGGCCCCGGCGCCCCGGTGTCCGGCGTCCTCCCGGCGCTCCGGGAGCCCGGCCCCGTGCGCCGGTCAGGCCGGCGGCCGTACGGACAGCGCGTGGCGGAACACGTTCCGCGGGTCGTTCTCCTCGGGCCGGAGCCGGTGGCATCCGACGCTAAGGAGCCGGCGTGCGGGGGGACATGGCCCTGGCACCCGGCCCGCGGGTGGACTCACCCCCCCTGCGCCGGCTCACATTCCGCAGGGCTGTTCCGTCAAAAGGGGTGACCGAGGGAGAACTGATAATGAGCGACACCATCGATTTCACGCTGATGTACGTACTGCACGACGCACTCCGCCGCGACCTGGAGCACATCGCGCGGACGACGGAACGCACCGACGACGACCCGCGCCGTATCCTCGCCGCCGCGGCCGGCTGGGAGCTGTTCAAGAAGGTGCTGCACATCCATCACACCGCCGAGGACGAGGCGCTCTGGCCGCCGCTGCGCGACGCCCTGGCGAGCCGGCCGGACGACCTCGCCGTCGTGGACGCGATGGAGGACGAACACGCCCAGATCGACCCGCTCCTCGACGCCGTCGACGCCGCCCTGGCCGACCGCGAGAAAGGGCCGGAGCAGCTCGGAGGGCTGGCCGGCGAACTGGCCGCGAAGCTGACCGCGCACCTCACCCACGAGGAGGACGTCACGCTGCCGCTGATCGAGCGGACGCTGGGACCGGCGCAGTTGCAGAACTTCGGCGCCGTACACGCCGCCAAGGGCGCCGCCGACGGGCCGGTGCTGACGGCGTGGATGCTGGAGGGCGCGGACGAGGAGAGGCTGGCGTCGAGGCTGGCGATCCTCCCGGAGCCGGTCCGTGCGGCGTACCGCGACGAGTGGCGGCCGGCGTACGTGGCGAAGGACTGGTGGGGCACGGGTAGCTGACCCGCCCGGGGTCGGCCGTACGGGCCGGGCCTGTTCGGTGCGGCGGCCCGTACGGCCGGTCTTCGAAAAATTTCGCTCCGGGTGTCACATCTGCCGGCTCCTGACTGTCATCTTCTGGACGGAGGTGTCACCGGGAGGACACGACCAGATGAACCGACACGACTGGCTGGCCGAACGCTTCGAGACCGACCGCCCCGGCCTGCGCCCCCTGGCCTACCGGCTGCTCGGCGCGGCCGACGCGGCAGGCGGGGACTGCGGGGAGGCGGGGGACCGCGGGGAGGACTGGACGAGGCTGAGCCGCGCCGACCGCCCGGGCCGCGCCGGTGCGGACGGCCTCGACGGCTGTCTGCGTACGACCGTCGCGCAGGTCACGCTGCACATGCTCCGGTCCGGAACCGCCGGGGAGACCCCCGGCGCGGGCGAGCGCCCGGCGGCCACCGCCCGCTCCGTACGGGTGAGCCTGCTGGTCGTACTCGACACGCTGACGCCGCCGGAGCGGCTGGCGTACGCGCTGCAGGAGATGCTGGCCGGTTCGTTCGAGGAGGTCGCGGCGCTGGCGGCGCGGACGACGCGCCAGTTGGCGGGCAGCGCGCGACGGCCGGGCCCGGCGGTCGAGGGCGGCTACGCCGGGGGCACCCCCGGGAACCCGCCGGCCGTGGACCTCGCCGCGAGGACGGGGGCGGACATCGCGGGCGCGTTCCTGGCGGCGTCCCGCGGGGGCGACTTCGAGGCGATGCTGACGGCGCTGGACCCGGACCACCCCGAACGCCGCAGGACGACGCAGCCGTTGCCGCCCCTGAACGCGGCGGACGCCACCCCGGGCGGGGCCGCCCCCGGCGACGCCACCCCGCAGCCCGCCTCCGCGGACTCCCCCGCGCCCGCGGGCACGGGACCCGGGCCGCACGCCGAACGCCGCGGCGGCGACGCCGTCATCGGCACCACGGAGTTCCGCGGCCCGGAGTCGGTCACCCGCGTCTGCACGGTACGCACCTGGGCCCCGATCCCCGCCCTCATCGACGGCGCGGCCGGACTGGTCTGGGTCCGCAACGGCCGCCCCCAACTCGCCTTCCGCTTCGAGGTCCACGAGGGCGAGATCACCGCCACGGAACTGGAAACGGACCTGTCGGCTCTGAGCATCGTGTACTGACGGGTTTCACCGTGGGGGCGGGGTCCCCAGGATTCGTAGGGGCCGCCCCGGAGGTACTGCCCTGAGCACGATGGGCGCCCGCGACCGCATGTTCCGTACGGCAACGCCGGCTCAGGCTGCGACGTCGGCTTCTGGCGGGAGTGCGGGGCCGAGCAGAAGGCCCCCGTCCAGGACGAACTCCGAGCCCGTGGCGAAAGATGCGTCCTGGGAGGTGATGAAGAGCAACAGGAGGGTGATCTCGGAGGGTTCGGCGAGGCGGGGGATGGCGAACGGATCGGGGGAGTAGAAGTCGGCGATGGCTGGCTGACCTGCGGCGGTGGGTTCGTTGATCAGTGGTGTGGAGACGACGCCGGGGTGGAGGGAGTTGACTCGGATGTTGTCCCGTCCCAGCTCCAGCGCGGCCGTCTTGGTCAGTCCGCGCACGGCCCACTTGCTGGCGGTGTAGGGGGCGTAGAAGGCCGTGCCGACGTGGGCCATGGTCGAGGCGATGTTGACGATGGTTCCGCCGCCGCCCCTGCGCATCGACGGCGCCACGGCCCTGATGCCGAGAAACTGACCGGTGACGTTGACGCTGAAGGTGTGCTCCCAGGTGCGGAGGTCGGTGTGCTCGATCGGGGCCGCCGGGTTCTGGACGCCCGCGTTGTTGACCAGGATGGTGATCTGCCCGAAGCGGTCTTCGACTTCTCGCACCGCCGCCGCCCAGTCGTCCTCGCTGGCGACATCCAGGTGAACGGACAGAGCCCGATGACCGAGCTGAGCAGCGAGATCACGGCCGGCGTCGTCGTCGCGGCCGGCGATGACGACGTTCGCCCCCTCGGCGTGGTAGCCCTTCACATGACTGCTGCCCATGCCCCCGCCGCCGCCGGTGACGATGACGGTCTGGCCCTCGAAGCGTCCCATGATGCTTCCTTCCGGACGTACCCAGATGGTGAGCCGAGTGACTCACCTCCTCTCTCAACGTACGGGCGGACTAGAGGTGAGTCAAGTGACTCACCTCGTAGCCGGAGGCATACTGGAGGGCATGACGGCACAGCCTTCGGAATACCACCGGCGCGTGGCAGCGCAGAAGCGGACGGCCATCATCGAGGCAGCGACGAGGCTGTTCCTCGACTCCGGCTACGACGGCACCTCGCTGGCCCGCATCGCCGAGGCGGCCGGAGTGTCGAGGGCGACTCTGTTCAAACAGTTCACCACCAAGGCGGCCCTGTTCGAGGCGATCGTCACCGAATACTGGAAGGTCGACGACGAGGAGGCGCCCCTGCCCGAGCCGGGGAACCTCCGCGCAGGACTGGAGACCATCGGACGCCGCTACGTGGCGCTTCTCACCCAGCCCGGCATGGCCGCCCTCTTCCGCATCGTCATCGCCGAGGTGCCGCGCTTCCCGGAGCTCGGCGAGACCCAGTTCAAGCTCGGCAAGATGCCCTACTTCGAGTCGGTCCGCCGCTACCTGGCAGCGGAAAACGCCGCCGGTACGGCCCGGCTTGACGATGCGGAGACGGCGGCGACCCAGTTCCTCGGGATGATCTCCAACTACGTGTTCTGGCCGCGGATGCTGCTCGCACGCTGGGAGCCCGACAACTCCGCGCTCACCCACGCGGTCGACCAAGCGGTGCTCACCATGCTCGCCCGCTACGGCGCGCCGGGGACCCCCGGCACCTGAGACCCCAGGTGCCCCACCGCTCCGCGTCACCACCCGATACCTCCGGGCACCCGCCGCCCGGTGGCTGACCCGACTCCTCCGGGCGACCCCGCCCCGCCGCATCCCCGCCGCACCCCCGACGGGCCCGCGAGCGGGTGGCGCGGGCCGGGGAGATCCGCACGGCGGAGGTGCCCATGGGGTACGACGAGACCATCGGCGACCGAGTCGGACGGCTGCGTGCGCGACGGGAGTTGACGCAGGAGGGTCTTGCCTGGCGAGGGCTGGCCGTCGTCGCCGGGTACTCCGCCGCGTGGGGCGCCGACCGCGTGCCGTGGGGCAAGCGGGTGTGGGCGGACGTCGATGTTTCCGGCGACGGCTCGTGAACGTGGCCGAGGTGGTCTACGTGGTCGCATGGGTCGGCGTGCTCGTGCTTCTTGCCGTGGGGTTCGCCTCGGCGGGGCGAGTCGGCTATCCGGAAGGAGGGAGTGGCGCGACACCCCGGGGGAAGGTGCCGCGCCACTCGGTCCTGGGGCCCCGTCAGGTGCGCCCCGGCCGGAGGGCCGGGGTGGGGCTCGGGTGGGGCGGCGCAGGGCTCGGGTGGGGGGGGGTGGCGTGGGGCCCCGGCGGTGGGCTCACGCCACCCACGCTCTCCCCGGCGCGGCCGGGGCGCGGGCGCCGGCGGCTGCGGTTCGTCGCCGCCGCGGCCGATCGCGCACGGAAATGTCCCGGTTGCCGCACAGCGTCCCCCCTCGGTCGCCTGTGAAGTGCCGTCCTCCCTCTATGACCGATGAGGGCCGCCAGATGTGACCGGCCGGTCTTGCTAGGGGTGTGGGCTGAGGCTTACCTTCTCGCTGTCGCCGCCCGCGACGCGCCCCGCACCACCCCAGCCCGGCGTGTCGCTGGACCCCACCGGCCGGAGGCGCTCATGACCGTGACCGTTCCGCGCCCCGCGGAGGCGCCCGTGCTGGTCGGTCGGGCGCGGGAGTTGGGCGCGCTCGTGGATGCCGTCAGGCGGTCGCCGTCGGTGGTGATGGTCGAGGGCGAGGCCGGGATCGGGAAGACCCGGCTGATCCGTGAGGCGCTGCGGGATCCCGCCGTGCGGGGGCGGCGGGTGCTGCTCGGGGGGTGCCGGCCGCTGCGGGAGCCGTTTCCGTACGGGCCCGTGTTCGATCTGCTGCGGCATCTGGACGGCGGGCTGCCGACCGTGCTCAGCCCGGTGTGCGGTGCGCTGCGGGCGTATCTGCCCGAGTTGGCCGACCGGCTGCCCCCGGCGCCGGAGCTGCTCAGCGATCTGCGGGCCGGGCGGCACCGGCTGTTCCGGGCCGTGCGGGCGCTGCTGGACGCCGCGGGCGAGACCGTGATGGTGGTCGAGGATCTGCACTGGACCGACGACGGCACCCGCGACCTCCTGCGCTTCCTCGTCGACGATCCCCCCGGCGGGCTGTCCGTCGTGCTCAGTTACCGCCGCGAGGACCTGCCCGGCAGCGGGCTGCCGCTGGGCCGCGCGTACCGGCAGCCGCCCGGCACCGCCGCCGTCGTCATTCCGCTGCGGCCCCTGGACGTGAACGGCGTACGCGGCATGTTCACCGCCCTGACCGGGAGTCCGGCCGACGCCTCCGCCGCCTTCGCCGCCGAACTGCACCGCCGTACCGCGGGCATCCCCTTCGTGGTCGAAGAGGTCGTACGCGCCCTGCCCGCCGACGCGGAACACCGCGCCCTTATCGAGCTTCCCGTCCCCACCCGCCTCCAGGAAGCCGTCGCCGACCGCATGAGCGTGCTCTCCCCCGGGGCCGCCGACGCCGTACGGGCCGCCTCCGTCCTGCGCGTGCCCGCCGGCGAGGCGCTCATCGCCGCCGTCGTCCGCGGCACCCCCGGGCGGCCCGCCGGGCCGGCGGACTCCGAGGCCGTCCGCGAGGCGCTGCTGGCCGGCGTCCTGTTCGAGTGGGGCGAGGACCGCTACGGCTTCCGCCACGCCCTGGCCCAGCAGGCCGTCTACGCCGGTCTCCTCGGCCCCGACCGGCGCCGCCTCCACCGGCAGGCGATGCGCGCCCTGGCCGCCGAGGACCCGCAGCCCCTCATCCAGCTCGCGTACCACGCGCACCACGGCGGCGAGCTGGCCCAGTGGCAGCGCTACGCCGAGGCCGCCGCCGGCTCCGCGCGCGAGATGGGCGATCTGGCGCTCGCCGTGGGGGTGCTGGAGGAACTGCTCTCCGACGGGCGCCTGGGGCGGCCCGAGTGTGCGCGTATCGCCGTCGACCTCAGCCGCGACGCCGTGGTCGGGCTCACCCACCACCGGGCGACCGCGCTGCTGTACGACATCGTCCGCGACGGCCACATCCCCGAGGGCGTACGCGGCGAGATCCGGCTCAACCTCGGGCTCCTGCTGTACAACCAGGCGGGCCGCTACGAGGAGGGCCGGGTCAACACCGAGGTCGCCGTGGCGGAGCTGCACGGCCGGCCCGCGCTCGCCGCCCGCGGCATGGCGGCGCTCGCCATGCCCAGTTGGGGCGATCATCCGCGGCAGATCTACGAGGGCTGGATCGAACGGGCGGAGGCGCTGGTGGCGCACGAGTCCGACCCCGCGGTCCGTACCGCCGTACGCGGCAACCACCTGGCCCTGCGCATGAGCCTCGGCGACCCCGCCGTCTGGGCGGAGGCGGAGCATCTGATCGCCGGTCCGGGCCCCGGCACGCACCGCCGCCAGGTCGCCCGCGCCTGCGGCAACTTCGCCGACGCCGCCGCCTGCCTGGGCCGCTACCAGGCGGCGCAGCGCTACCGCGGCGAGGGGCGGCGGCTGGCGGCGGAGTGCGGGGCGGCGTACCTCGAAGGCATCGTGGAGGGCACGGCGCTGCGGCTGGAGTGGTACGCGGGCCGCTGGCGCGGGCTCGCGCAACGGTGCCGGCACACCCTCGACGCGGTGCACGGCGTCTCCAGCATCGCCGCCGACGCGCACCTGGTGCTGGGCCTGCTGGCGTCGGCACTGGGCGAGTGGGACGAGGCGGCGGCGGAGCTGGGCGCGGCCGGGCTCGCCGACCCGCGCAACGCGCCCGCGCCGATACTCGCCACCGCCTCCGGCGCCATGACCCGGCTGCTGGCGGCCCGCGGTGAGCCGGAGCGGGCGCGGACGGAGGCGGAGCGCGGGCTGGCGCGGATCCGGCGCAAGGGCATCTGGCCGTGGGCGGGCGACCTGGCGCCGCCGGCGGTCGCGGCCCTCGTACGGAGCGGGGAGCTGCGGGCGGCGGCGGAGGTCACGGCGGAGCTCGCGGAGGGCATCGCGGGCCGGGACGCGCCGCTGGCGGCGGCGGCGCTGCTGGCGTGCCGGGGGATCGTGGCGGCGGGACACGGGCGGCCCGGGGAGGCGGCGGGGGCGTTCACGGCGGCGCAACGGGCGTACGGGGCCCTGCCGCAGCCGTACTCGGCGGCACGGGCGGGTGAGGCGGCGGCGCGGTGCCGGCTGGCGGCTCGCCGCGGAGGGACGGCCGGGGGCGAGGGCGGCGCCGCCGATCCCGCGTACGGTCCGGGGCGCGGTGCCGCGTACGGTCCTGAGCGCGACCCGGCGTACGGCCCCGGTCCGACCCCCGGGCCCGCCTCCGATCCCGCCCGTGAACTCGCCGTGCTCGCCCAGCAGTTCGCCGACCTCGGCGCCGTCCGCGACGCCGCCCGCTGCCGTCGCGTGCTGCGCGGCAACAACGTCCCGCTCCCGTCCCGCCGTGGCCGCCGCGGCTACGGCGACCAGCTCTCCCCGCGCGAACGCGAGGTCGCCCGGCTTGTGGCGCTCGGCCACACCAACCGGCAGATCGCCGGCGTGCTGTATCTGTCCCCGCGCACCGTCGAGCAGCACGTGGCGAAGCTGCTGCGCAAGCTCCAGGTCGGCTCGCGGGCGGAGGTGGCGGGGGCCGCGGAGGTGGCGGGGGCCGCGGAGGCGGCGGAGGCCGCTGAGGCGGCGCCCACCGCGGGGCAGAGGCCCGCCGGCAATTAATACGTGGCCCCTACCTACCGTTTCCCGGATTGTTCTCGGTCCGCAGACGTGCGATCTGTGAGAGGGGGCGGCGCGCCGCCCCATCCCCCACCAACCGAGGAGCACTTCATGCGGAGCAAGGTACTCCTGAGATCCGTCTTCGTGGGCATCGCGGCCATGGCCGCCGCCGTCGTCGGTCCGGGTGCGCAGGCGGCGCCCGCGCCCGAGGCCCGTACCGCTGTCGAGGCGTCCGCGCACGAGCACGCCGACCACGCCGCCGGCGAACTCGGCGAGGGCCACGGCATCACCGCGGAGGAGTTCGAAGCGCTCGTGGCCGGTAAGGCCAAGGGCCCGCAGGCCGGCGACGTCGGGGTGCAGGCCTGGCCGGTCCCGACCGACCGCGCCTACCACCTCACCTCGTCCTGCAGCGGCGCCGCCGGCGTCATCGGCCAGGGCGCCGCGGCCTGGGCGAACCTGAACCAGACCAGCGGCAGCGACACCCCCGTGGAGTGCCGCAACAGCTACATCACCGACTGCGGTGGCGGTGGCAACATCGTCGGCTGCAACTGGGGTCAGGGCCAGCGCATCGCGCTGTTCCTGGGCGGCGTGAACGACGACGCGCTGCTCGCGGCGCACGAGTTCGGCCACGACTGGTACGGCCACTCCAGCTACCAGTGCGCAGGCTGGTCCAGCCCGTCGCACGTGATGGCCCCGTCGATATGCAACTTCGCGGGTCAGGGCGCCAAGCAGGGCCCGGTCCGCATCGACTGACGCATCCCGGTCCGCGGGGGCGCCGGCACGCCGAACGCCCCCGCGGAGCACCGGAAACCGGTTCTTCCCGACTCGCCACCCGCACCGTGCCGGCCTCCTGCCCGCACGTGATCCCGGGCCCGCCACCGGTGGCGGGCCTTTTCGCTGTCCGGCGTACCCACCTTTTTGTGGGTACTTGGCACGCCGCCGCCGGGCGGCGAGGCGCTGGAGACGGACGCGCAGCACGAAGACCCGCGGCACGGAGGTGGTCAGGGAGCCGGGGCGGCTCCGGTGTCCGCCGCCGAGGCGGTGGCCGCGAGCGACCTGACCGTCGTGTGCGTCGTGGACGACGACGCCGCCGACACCGTGCTGCGGCGCGCGGACGTCGCCGGGGCGCTCACGGGCCGTACGGTGGCGAACCTCAGCGCCGACACCCCCGCGCGGGCCCGTGACGCCGCCGCCTGGGCGGCGGACCACGGAGTGCGCCACCTGCGGCGGGCGGCCGACCGGCGGCGGCGAGTGGGTGACGGTCACCGGCGACCACGGCCGCGCGTGCACCGCGGCCGTGGTCACCCGCACCCGCTGCCGCCGACCGCACCCGTCGCGCATACGGCCGCCCGTCCCGTCGACGGCACCCCCTCGCAGTGTGACCGTCACCCGTCGGCCGCGGTGTCTTTCCGCCCTCGTACGCCCACCAGTGTCACCAGCGCCGCCGTCGCCACCGTCAGTGCCGCGCACACCCCCGCCGCCACCTGGAAGCCCGTCTCGAACGCCTCCCGTGCCGCGGTCAGCAACTCGTCCGCGGCCGGTCCCGGCAGCCGCTCCGCCGCTGTGACCGCCGCGCTCAGGTCGTCCCCGAACGCCCCCGCCGCCTCCGCCGGTACGCCGTCGGGGACCGCGCCGTCCGTACGGCCCCGGTAGACCGCCGTGATCACGCTGCCCAGCAGCGCGATGCCCAGCGCGCCGCCCAACTGCGGCGCCGTGGAGGAGATCGCCGCCGCCGCGCCCTGCCGTTCCGGCGGGGCCGCGCCGACGACCATGTCGGTGGCCAGCGCCATCATCGGCCCCAGCCCCGCGGACACGATCACCGCACCCGTGACGAGCACCGGCAGCGCGTGCGCGCCGCCGGTCTGCGTCAGCACCCCGTACCCGGCCGCCGAGAGCCCCAGCCCGGCGCCGATGATCCGCGCGGGCGCGTACCGGCGGGCCAGCCGCGGCGCCAGCATGGAGCCGGCGATGACGCCGAGCGCGGACGGCGCCGTCCACAGCCCCGCGTCCAGCGGCGACAGCCCTTCGACGAGCTGGAGGTACTGCGCGAGCGCGTAGTTGGAGCCCCACAGCACGAAGATCCCGGCGGCCAGCGTCGCCGCGGCCGTGGCGAGCGTACGGTCGGCGAAGAGACGGAGGTCGACGAACGGGTCCGCGAGCGCCCGCTGCCGGCGCACGAACGCCACCGCCACCAGCACCCCCGCCGCCACCGCCCCCACCGGCACCGCCCCGGCGCCCTCGGCGGCGATCTGCTTCAGCCCGTAGACCACCGGCAGCACCGCACCGAGCGACAGCAGCGAGCTGAGCACGTCCACCCGCCGCCCCGCCGGGCCGCGCGACTCCGGCAGCAGCACGGGCAGCAGCACCAGCAGCACCGCCATCACGGGGACGCCCAGCAGGAACGCCGAGCCCCACCAGAACCGCTCCAGCAGCCACCCGCCCACCAGCGGCCCGATCGCCGTGCCCGCCGAGACGCCGGCCACGATGACCCCGATGGCCGTCGTCCGCTCCCGCGGCCGGGGGAAGAGCGCCGCCGCCAGCGCCAGTGTCGAGGGCATGAGGGTGGCGCCGGCGACGCCCATGAGCGCGCGGGCGGCGATGAGCATCTCCGCGTTCACGGAGTACGCGGCGAGCAGCGAGGCGGCGCCGTACCCGGCGGCCCCGTACAGCAGCAGCCGGCGGCGGCCGACGCGGTCGCCGAGGACGCCCATGGTGATGAGGGAGCCGGCGAGGAGGAAGGCGTAGATGTCGACGGTCCACAGCAGGTGGGTGCTGCCGGCGGAGAGGTCGCGGCCGATGGCGGGCAGGGCGAGGTTGGTGACGGTCAGTTCGAGGGAGGCGAGCAGCGCGGGCAGCACGAGCACGGCGAGCCCGAGCCACCTGCGCCGCTGTCCCCGCTGTTCCGAGGTGCCGGCAGTGGTCATGGCGGCAAGTCTTGAACCTCGACCATTGTCGAGGTCAAGGGCTAGCCTGACGCCCATGGACAAGCCGCCCTTCGACGCGAAGGAACTCACGGTCGGCCAGCTCGCCGCCCGCTCCGGCGTCGCCGTCACGGCCCTGCACTTCTACGAGGGCAAGGGCCTCATCCGCAGCCGCCGCACCCCTGGCAACCAGCGCCGCTTCAGCCGCGACACGCTGCGCCGCGTCGCGTTCATCCGCACCGCGCAACGGGTGGGCATCCCGCTGCGCACGATCGCCGAGGCGCTGCGGACGCTCCCCGACGAGCGCACGCCGACGCAGGAGGACTGGGCCCGGCTGTCGGCGGCGTGGCGTGACGAACTCGACATCCGCATCGACCAGATGGTGCGGCTACGGGACCGGCTGACCGACTGCATCGGATGCGGCTGCCTGTCGCTGGAGCGCTGCCTGCTCCGCAACCGCGACGACGTCCTCGGCGACACCGGACCGGGCCCGCGCCGCCTGCTCACCCGCCGGCTGGCCCAGGAGACCCGGAACCCGCCGCGGGACGACGAAGACGGCGAACGTGACTGACGAGGCGTCAGCGTACGGTCCGGGCCGGACGGCCGGCGGCCCTCCGGACGCTCACACGCCACCCGGCGCCCGCACCGGGAAGAACGGCTTCTCCGGGCGGGCCGCGGCGCCCGCAGGGCAGACGGCGGCCCGCCCTACCGCCGCAG
Source organism: Streptomyces sp. CNQ329 (assembly GCF_000482585.1). Taxonomy (NCBI): domain Bacteria; kingdom Bacillati; phylum Actinomycetota; class Actinomycetes; order Kitasatosporales; family Streptomycetaceae; genus Streptomyces; species Streptomyces sp. CNQ329. Next base: position 114,072 of record NZ_AXVU01000021.1, read on the forward strand.
AGCGTCGCCGGGGACCCCTGCCGGGCGAGAGCGATGGGCCAGACGGCGGTATTCGCGGCACGGTGACGGTCGGGGCGGTCCATCGGGGGAAAGGCCACAAGGTGGACGAGTACGACGTCGATGCGCTCCTTCAGCAGGCGCTTGACCGGCTGACGGTGCTTGCCGACATCAATGCGGCGCTGGCCGGGACCCTGGAGATGAACGAGGGGCTGCGTCGGGCCACCCGGATCATGGCCCGCCGGCTGGGTGACTGGTGCGCCATCGACCTGCTGGCCGACAAGGGCCGGATCGAGCGGTTCTGCGCCTCCCGTACGGACAGCGGTCCGCAGCCGCACGAGGAGCATGCCTTCCTGCCCCTGCCGCCGGGGCCGGCCGCCGATCCCCTGGTACGCGCGCTACGCGGCGCCGGCCCTCTGCTGCTGACGGGGAGTGACCTCACCCCCGGCGGCCGGGAAACCTCGCACGAGGGGGAGGCCGGACTCGGCGCGGGCGCCACCAGCGCCGTCATCGCCCCGCTGCGGGCCCGGAGGGAGGCCATCGGCGCCCTTTCCGTCAGCCGCTCGGGAGACCACCCTCCGCTGACCGAGCACGACCTGCCCCTCATCGAAGACCTGGTCCAGCGGATCGGCCTCGCCATCGACAACGCGCGTCTGCACCGCCAGCGTCAGCGGATCGCCGAACGCCTCCAGCGTTCGCTGCTGCCCGAGCTGCCCCTCGCCGGCGACCTGCAGATGGCGGCCCGCTACTCCCCCTCGCACACCACCGCCGAGGTCGGCGGGGACTGGTACGACAGCTTCGTGCTGCCCACCGGCAGCATCACGCTGATCATCGGCGACGTCACCGGCCACGACCTCAAAGCCGCCGTCACCATGAGCCAACTGCGCAACATGCTCCGCGGCATCGCCAGCGACCGCCAGGAACCCCCCGAGAGGATCCTGCACCGGATGGACGTGGCCCAGCACACCCTCTACCCCGGGACCACCGCCACCTGCATCTTCGCCGTCATCAACGGATCCGGGGCCGGTCCCTGGGAGCTCAACTTCGCCGTCGCCGGCCACCCCCCGCCACTCCTGATCACCCACGACGGCGACACCCGCTACCTCGAAGGCGGGCGCAGCCACCTCCTCGGCGCCAGCACCGAACTGTCCCGCACCAGCGCCACCGAGCCCCTGCCCGCCCAGTCCACTCTCCTGCTCTACACCGACGGGCTCATCGAACGCCGGGGCGAGACCCTCGACCGCAGCCTCACCCGCCTGCGCCAGCACGCCGCGGCCCTCGCCCGCGAGACACCCGACGACTTATGCGACGAACTCCTCGCCGGTCTCGTCCCCGACAACGCCGACGACGTCGCCCTCCTCGCCCTGCGCCTCCCGCAAGCCGACCGCCCTGAGCACACGGCATCACCGGCAGACTGACCTGATCCGGGAAGGCGTCCTGCCGCTGCGGGCCGGTGCGGGGGGCGACCGACACCGGGCGACTCGGGCCCCGCACCGGCCTGCTCACCCGCCGGCGGGTTGAGAGGGTCCGTCCCGCGGGCCCGACCGGTCAGTGGCCGGGTGTGTCCGGTGTGGTCTGTTCCGCCCAGATGACTTTGCCGTCTTCGGTGTAGCGCGTGCCCCAGCGTGAGGTGAGCTGGGCGACGAGGAAGAGACCCCGTCCGCCTTCGTCCGTGGTGGCGGCGTAGCGCAGGTGGGGTGAGGTGAGGCTGTGATCGTAGACCTCGCAGGTGAGCGTGTGGTCGCGCAGCAGCCGTACCTTGATGGGCCCGACGCCGTGACGGATGGCGTTGGTGATCAGTTCGCTGAGGATCAGCTCGGTCGTCTCCTGGAGGATCTCCAGCCCCCATTCCGCGAGGAGCGCGGAGACGGCGGCGCGTACGCGGCGGACGGCCGCGGGGTCGGACTCGATGTCCCACTGGGCGACCTGTTCGCTCCCCAGGACGCGGGTCCGGGCGACGAGCAGGGCGATGTCGTCGCTCTGGATGGGCGGGAGGAGCGCGTCGAGGACGGCGTCGCAGGTCTCCTCGGGGGTCCGGTCGGCGCCTTCGAGGGTCTGGCGGAGCACGTCGAGTCCGGTGTCGATGTCCTGGTCGCGGCGTTCGACGAGGCCGTCGGTGAACAGGATGAGTCTGCTGTTCTCCGGCAGATGCACTTCGGCGAACTCGAAGGGCAGTCCGCCGATGCCCAGGGGGAGGCCCGAGGGTACGTCCAGGAACTCCACGGTGCCGTCGGGGTGGGCGAGGGCGGGTGCCGGGTGGCCGGCTCTGGCGATGGCGCAGCGGTGGGTCACGGAGTCGTAGACGGCGTACAGGCAGGTGGCGCCGGTGATGGTGCTCTCGAAGCCGGCCGCGACGGCTTCCTGCTCGGTGCGGGTGACCAGCTCGTCGAGGTGGCCGAGGAGTTCCTGGGGCGGTGGATCGAGGGAGGAGAAGCTGTGGACGGCGGTGCGCAGCCGTCCCATGGTGGCGGCGGCGTGCAGGCCGTGTCCGACGACGTCGCCCATCACCAGCGCGACGCGGGCGCCGGACAGGGGGATCACGTCGAACCAGTCGCCGCCGACGCCTTCCTGCGCGGGGAGGTAGCGGTAGGCGACCTCGACGGCGTGCTGTTCGGGCAGGGTGCGCGGCAGCAGGCTGCGCTGAAGGGCCACGGCCATGCCGTGCTCGCGGGTGTAGCGGCGGGCGTTGTCGAGGGACACGGCGGCGTGGGCGGCCAGTTCGCTCGCGAGGGAGAGGTCGTCCTGCTCGAAGGGCTCGGGTTTCTCCGCGCGCCAGAAGTTGACGACACCCAGCAGCACACCGCGGGCGCGCAGCGGCGCCGTGATCAGCGAGTGGACTCCGTACTCCAGGATGCGGGAGGCCCGTGCGTAATCGACCTCCTGCCACCCCCGGGAGTCGTGCAGCCGGGGCACCAGGATCGCCTGCCCTGTCTCGATGCTGCGGGCGGGTAGCGAGGACGGCGCGTACGTGATCAGTTCGCCGATGGGAAAGAAAGGGGGGTCTTCCCGGATACCGCTGACGGCCATGCGCTGTATCCGCGGGCCCGTGTCGCCGGTGCCGCCGCCGTTCATCCCGGGTTCGTCACCGCGCACCACGGCCTCGGGCAGGTCGACGGTGGCATAGTCGGCGAAGCCCGGGACCGCGACCTGGGCCAGCTCCTCGGCCGTATGGGTGACATCGAGGGTGGTTCCGATGCTGCTGGTCGCGTCGTAGAGGAACTCCAGCCGTCGCCGGACCACCTCGACCCGCTGCGACGCCTCGCCGAGCATCTCCATCACCTCGTCGGTGCGGACCGGTTCCTGTCCGACCACCGCGTCGACCGCGAGCCGCGCGGACGCCGCACCGACGGTGCTGGAGAGCAGGGACTCCGCGTGATGGATCAGCTCCGGGGGCGCGTCGGCTTCCGGAGCGTAGGGCTTCATCCCCGGGGTGGCGCGCACCGCCTGCTCGGCGCCCTCCCGCCCGAGGAAGCGCTCCAGCATCGTCCGCAGGGCGCCGACCGTGGCACGGGCCTGCCAGCGCTGCTCCCTGGCGGGCTCCGCGAGGATGTCGACGAACTGCACCGCCTGTGCCCGCTCGGCGGCGCTCGGCCGGCCGGCGAGTGAGACGGCGACGTACCCGCCGATGTTGACCAGCGCGCTCCAGAACATCGCATGGCTGACCGGGTCCAGCCCCGCCAGGCCGAACAACCGCTGCGGCCGGAGCAACTCGATGCCGAGCGGGCCCTCACGCAGGAACGACTCGGTCAGCAGCCCGGACTCGGCGAAGCTCGGCAGCAGCAAGGTGTACGTCCACATGACGAACCCCGCCACAAGACCCACCAGCACACCCCAGCGCGTGCCGTCCTTCCAGAACAGGCCGCCGATGATCGCGGGCGCGAACTGTGCCACGGCCGCGAACGACACCAGTCCGAACGACGCCAGCGCCCGCCCCTCACCCGCGAGCCGGAAGTACGCGTAGCCGAGCAGCAGGATCAGCACGATGGTCGTCCTGCGGATGCCCAGTACCAGGCCGGTGAGATCGTCCCGACGGGCCAGCCGGGACTTCGCGCGCAGCATCAGCGGCATCACGAGGGAGTTGGACACCATGGTGCTGAGTGCGATGGCCTCGACGGTGATCATGGCGGTGCCCGCGCTGAGGCCGCCGATGAAGACGAGCAGCGCCAGCGCCTCCTGGCCTTCCGACATCGGGAGGGCCAGCACGTAGGCGTCGGCGTCGGTGGTCTGCCCGAGCCGCAGAAGGCCGCCTGCCGCGAGCGGAAGCACGAAGAACGTGTTGGCGAGCAGGTACAGCGGGAACAGCCACATCGCGCGTTTGAGGTGCTTCTCGTCCACGTTCTCGACAAAAGTCACCTGCCACTGCCGGGGCAGCAGCACGATCGACAGCATGGACAGCACCGTGAGCCAGACCCACGTGCCGTAGCTGGTGTGCTCGCGCAGGGAGAACAACTGGGTGAAGTCGGCGCGCGCCGCCTGGGAGAACAGGTCGCCGAACCCCTGGAAGACCCCGAAGATCACGAAGATCCCGACCGCGAGGAGCGCCGCGACCTTGACCACCGACTCGAACGCGACGGCGGCGACCAGACCCTCGTGGCGTTCGGCGGTGTCCAGGTGGCGGGTGCCGAAGAGAATCGTGAACGCGGCGAGCAGCAGCGCCGCGTACAGCCCGGTGTCCCGGAGCAGCGGTACCTGGCCCAGCTCCGAGGAAGCGGCGATCTCAGGATGCCGGCGGAGGATCTCGAAGGCGTTGGAGACCGCTTTGAGCTGGAGCGAGATGTAGGGGACGATCCCCACCACGGCGATGATCGTGACCAGACCGCCCAGCACCGCGCTCTTGCCGTAGCGGGCGGAGACGAAGTCGGCCAGTGACGTGACGCGATGCCGGCGGCTGATCCGGATGATCCTGCGCAGCACCGGCCAGCCGAGCGCGAGCATGAGCACCGGCCCCAGATAGACGCCCAGGAACCCGGGACCGGTCCTCGCGGCCCCGCCCACGTTGCCGTAGAGCGCCCATGCGGTCTCGTACACCGCGAGGGACAGGGCGTAGACCGTGCCGCTGTTGATCAGGCTCCGGCCGGCGTCCGCCCTCCGGTCGGCGTAGAAGGCCACACCGAAGAGCAGACCGAGGTACGCCACCGAAACAGCGACGATGACCTCGGTCCGGAGCACGGCACTACCTTGATCTGGCGCCGATGACGGCGACCAGGCCGATCACGATCGCCCAGACGAGATACAGGTACGCCCAGATGACCGGGACCCCGAAGACCCGGTCCCCGTGGTCGAACTGCGCCAGCAGCGGTGGAATGATCAGCACGAACCCCAACGCCCCCACGGCTGCCAGGCGCCCGGCCAGCCGCTCGTTGTCCCGTGACTCCGCCACGGCTGCCTCCACAACCCCATGTCACGCCTCGCCACGCACCCAGGTGTGTCCCGTGCCGCATCACGGCGCCGACCCCGCCGCGCCTGCACAAACGCCGCCCCACGACGCTATCGGCAGCCCGCTGCATCCTCGAAGACCAACACACCCGCGCCTGCTCCCTTCGCAGCACGCCGGCCACTCGGGGGCACCCGCCCCCTGAAGGCGCGAGCCGCCGCGCCGGCGGTGCCGTCTCGAACGCCGGCCCGTCCCCATCGGCTCGGACCCGCGGTGCGGGCACGCCTCGGTCGACCTCACCGACGTGGACACCGCCGCGCTCGCGGACGAGGAGCATCGTTGATCGTCGTCGACTCGTCCGCCGTGGTCGACCTGCTCGTCGACCCCGGCGCCCGGGGCACGGCCGCCGCCCGCCACCTGGCCGGCGAGAGCCTCCTCCGCGCCCCGTCCCTCATCGACAGCGAGGTCGCCTCCGTACTGCTGCGCCTGGAGCGTTCCGGGACGCTCCCGGAGGACAAAACCATCCGGGCGGTGACCGACTACCGCACCCTGCCCCTCCGCCGGTACGACCACCTGCCGCTGCTGGAGCACGTACGGCAGCTCGGGAGCGTGCGTACCTACGACGCCATTCCCGTCGCCCTCGCCGAAGGACTCGGCGCCCCGCTGCTGACCTCCGGCGCAAGACTCGCCCGCGCCCCCGGTCCGCGCTGCCGCGTCATCAGCCTCCACGACGGGACCTGACCGGCGATCAGCCCTGCGGGACGGGGACGTCCGGAGGGAGCAGGCCCGTGGACCTGGCCGTGGCCCAGAAGTCCCCCGGGACCGGCTGTGCGAACGCGCGTGCCGTGCCGGCCACTTCCCCCGGCGTGCGGGCGCCGACCACCACGCCCGTCACCGCCCGGTGCCCGAACGGGAAGGCGATCGCCGCCGCGGCCGGAGCGATCCCGTAGCGGCGGCAGAGGGCATGCCAGGCGGTGACACGGCCGGCGAGAGCGGCCGGGATCGTGGTGTAGCCGTGGGGCGCGTCCGGGCGGGGGTCGGTGAGCAGGCCGGACTGGTAGACGCCCGCCACCAGCACCGCGACGCCGCGCGCCGCGCACAGCGGCAGCAACTCGTCGAGGCCCGTGTGGTCCAGCAGGTTGTAGCGCCCCGCGAGCATCACGCAGTCGGGCCCCGGCGCCGCCACCTCGCGAAGGTAACGCGCCGCCACCGGCGCATGGTTGACGCCGATCGACACCGCGCCGACCGTGCCGCGCGCACGGAGTTCGGCCAGCGCCCGGTAGGCGTCCGTGACGGCGGCGGGGAAGTCCTCGTCCGGGTCGTGGACGTGCAGCACGTCGATCCGGTCCAGCCCCAGCCGCCCCAGACTGTCCTCGACCGAGCGCATGACACCCGCGTACGAGTAGTCCCGCCGCGGCCCCACCCCGGGCGGCGGGTCCGCCCAGATCGGCTGCGTGTCGGTGCCGCCGGGCACGAGGAGCCGGCCGACCTTCGTGCACAGCGCGTACGCCCCGCGCGGCCGGGCCGCGAGCGCGGCACCGGCGCGCCGCTCGGACAGCCCGTACCCGTAGACGGGCGCGGTGTCGTAGAGGCGCACCCCCGCGTCCCAGGCGGCGTCGACGGTACGCGCCGCGTCTTCGTCGGACACGGGCGCGAACAGCCCTCCGATGGAGGCCAGCCCCAGCCCGAGACGGGTGACGGACACCCCGGTACGTCCCAGGGGGACGACCTCGTCCGCGCGCATCGCGACTCCTCTCGGGGGCGTGCGACCGGCCCCCGCCGGGGGTGGCGGGGGCCGGTCGAGGGTGGGTCAGAGGGCGCCGAACTCGTTGCGCTGGACGGCGGTGATGAAGGAGGTCCAGGCGGAGGGGGTGAAGGCGAGGGTGGGGCCGTGGGGGTCCTTGCTGTCACGGACGGGGACGACGCCTGAGGTGACGTGGGCCGGAGCCCACTCGACACAGTTGGCACCGCCGTTACCGCTGTAGCTCGACTTGACCCACTCCGCGCGGGAGAGGTCAGGCGTGGCGCTCATGTCGGAAGTACCTCCATGACGGACCGGATAAAGGCCGCCGATTCATCCGGCGACAGGGCAGAAACCCTGAGCAGATCGTATACCCGCTGCCGTTCGAGGACGCTTTCGCGATCCTCCATCAACGTCCCCGTCGTGATGCCTTCTTCGTAGGCGAACCGTGCACCGCTCTCCATGGTCATCAGCAGGAGAGTGCCTCCGGCCAGCCCGTGTCCCCCGACCTCGAAGGGGACGACCTGGACCGTGGTCGTCCGGGTGAGTGTCAGCTCTGCGAGGCGTTCGAGCTGCACCCGCATCACTTCCGGCCCGCCGAAGCCGCGGCGGAGCATTGCCTCGTCAAGCACGGCCGAATAGTCCAGCAACGTGTGCGAGGCAAGCACCGATTGCCGACTCAGCCGCGCGGTGACCAGTTCCTCGATTTTCTCTTCCGGCGCCCACGGATTCGCCTGCCTGAACTGGGCGCGGGCATAGTCCTCCGTCTGCAGGCGACCCGGCACGATCTGAGCGCTGAACTCCGCGATCACCTGCGCGCGGGCCTCAAGTTCCATAAGGCGCTTGAACTGATCGGGGTGGATCTCCTTCGCCGCCAGCTTGTACAGCTCCTGGAAGATCCCGTCCGTGCCGAACGCCGCATCCAGCCGCGGCGGCAGATCCGGCGGCGGCATGGCCTCCGCCGTCTCGATGCGGGCCAGATGGCTGCGGCTGATGTTCACGACGTCGTTCAGCGCTTCGAGGCTCATGCCCGCGCGCATGCGGTGGGCACGCATCTTCGCGCCGAAAAGGTGTCGGGCGCTTCGGTCGGGGGTCAGTTCGCGTGGACGTGCAGACACAGTGCGACTCCCAGTTCCTCCCCAGCCACGGCGGGGGACGTGCAGACCTGTTGCTCACCGGCACGGAGGGCAACGCTGTACTTACGCAACGTAGTAGATCCCCGGTCAGGGCATCGGAAGAACCGACGAATCGGCGGGCACGGGGAAGCGGACGGGACCACGGCTCAGCAACACCCGGAACGAGGTAGGCACCATGACCACGCAGGCGCGGATGTTCGCACGAAGTGCCCGCTCGGTAGGCAGGGCACGCGAGTTCGTGGCCGGCGTGGTGGACGCGGGGGACCGGGCGGACGACATCGCGGTATGCGTCTCGGAGCTGGCGACGAACGCGCTACGGCATACGCCCGTGGGCCGCCGGTTCCTCGTACGGGTGGCGGCGCAGCCGCACGTCGTCCAGGTGGAGGTGCACGACGCCGGGGGCGGGGAGCCCCGCGTGTGCGCACCCGCGGACACGGACGACCACGGCCGGGGCCTGCTCCTGGTCGAGGCCCTGGCCGACGACTGGGGCACCTCGCCCCGCAACGGCCCGGGGAAGTCGGTCTGGGCAACGTTCAAGATCCCGGACGCGGGGCCGGCCCCAGGGCTGCACCCCGAGTACGGTCCGGGCGGCAACGTGGCTGGTCCGGCCCGTGCGTAGGCCGGTGTGCGGGGGGTCCGTGTCGGGGTGGGCGCCCGTCCGTGAGGGCGGCGCGGGTGCGGGGTGTCGGGGTCGGGGCGGGTGGTCGGCGGTGCCGGAGGCGGGCGCCGGCGGGGCCCGTGTCGGGGTGGACGGTGCCCCGTGGGGTGGGCCGATGTCGGTGGGGCCGGCGTCGGGGTGGGCGGTCGTGTTCGCGCAGACCTGTACGTCCCCTCACTCCCGCCCAAGGGTAGGCGCCTGCTCTGACAGTGGGGCCGGGTCACTGGCGTCGGCGGCTGGTGCGTCGTATGCGTGAGGCGGGTGCGGGGGTACGCGTCCGGGGTGGGCCGTGGGTTCGCTGAGCGGGCCGGTGTACGGGTATGCCGGCGTCGGGGTGGGCGCCCGTCCGTGAGGGAGGCGCCGGTCCGGTGGGGTCGGTGTCGGGGTGGGGCGGTGTCGTGGGGGCTCCCCCCGGGCCACCCCGCTTGTTGATTGTCGGGCCTGCGTCCGGCGTCAAGGGCGCTCCCTCCGCTTCGCTGCGGGGGCGTCGCTGCGCGATGGGGCTTCGCCCCACCCTTGACTCCGGACTCCGGCCCGTGACAGACCGGCAGCTAAGGGTGGCCCAGGGGGAGCGGGCACCCTCCGGCAGGGCTACGGATGCAGAGCCCTGTCGACGGAGGGCCGGGAGGCCGGAGTCGGATCTGCCCGATCGCCGAGGCTTTCCGGCGGACGGGGGTCGGGTCGCCGGGAGTGGGGGCCGCCCGGTCGCCGAGTGGCCCCGGAGTCGGGGCCGCATCACCGGCGCCGGGCCCACTCCGGTTGCTGACGTGCCCGGATGGACGGGGCCCTTGACCGGAACCCTGCTCCCTCCGGTCACGGGCAGGCCCCGGCGGCCCTGGGGTTGGCCACCGGGTTCCCGGCCCCGCCCTCGGCGCCGCGGTGCCTCGTCGGTCGGTCTTCCCGCCGGGGTGGGGTACCCCTCGTCGCCGGCGCCCCTGTCCGCCCGGGTGCCGTCGCCCGGATTCCGTAGCGGACGAATCTGGCTGTAACTTGCGGTAACCCCCTCTGTAAGCCGGGGCAAAACGGGCTCTAGGCTCGACTTTTGCTCGCTCGCGTGCACCCGGGCCGGGCAGCGCCGCTGCCCGGAATGCCCGAGGCCGAGCACGGCCGCCCCGCCACGCCCTGGATCCGGAACCGTCCCACCCGCGCCGATGCCGCGGGCCTCTACCGCCGCGTCGCCGAACGCCGTCAACTCGCCCTCGCCGACGGACTTGTGCGCCGGGCCCGGTTCTCCGCCCGATGGCCGCACCAGCCCGGGCAGCCGTTCTCACGCGCTGTGCCCCGTCCCTCCCGGTGGCTCGCCGGCGCCATCGGTAGCTCGGCCGCCACAGGTTCCGCGAGACATCCCCCCTTCACCCAGCCGTGGACAACACGCAGACACGAAACCTGCCCCCGGCCGGCCGAAAGCCACGTGCCCGGCACGCCGGGCCCGCGGTCCTGGGCACCGGGCTGCGGCGAGCGTCCGGTGGTTCGCCTCTGCGCGTGCCGGAGGGGGTTCGTCAGATCTGGTTCATGCCGCCGTCGACGTAGAGGTTGGCGCCGTAGACGAAACTGCTCTCCGGTGACGCGAGGAAGGCCACGGCGGCGGCGACTTCGTCCGGGTCTCCGACCCGCTTGGGGGGCAGGCCGGCCGCGACGGTATCCATCATCTCCTTCGCGCGATCGCCGAAAGCCTTGTCCCACATCGAGGTGTCGACGGGGCCCGGCGAGATGACGTTGACCCGGACGCCCCGGCCGCCCAGTTCGTCTGCCCAGGCGCGGGCGTAGGCACGTACGGCCGCCTTCGATGCGCCGTAGGCGCTCATGCCCGCCGCGCCCCCCTCGGCGGCGGTGGAGGCGGTGAGGATCACGGAGGCGCCGTCGTTGAGCAGCGGGAGGGCCTTCTGCACGGTGAGGAAGGTGCCCTTGACGTTGGTGTCGAAGATCGCGTCGTGCATGTCTTCGGTGAGGTCGTCCAATGGCGCGATGTGGTTGATGCCCGCGTTGGCGAACAGCACGTCCAGCCCCTGGCCGTGCTCCCGTACGTGCCTGTACAGGCGTTCCACGTCGGCCGCGACGCTGACGTCGCCGGGTACAGCGGTGGCGTTGCCGATGGCGGCGGCGACTTTCTCCAGCTCGGGTTCGCGCCGGCCGGTGAGGAAGACGTGTGCGCCTTCGGCTGCGAGTCGCTTCGCGGTCGCGAGGCCGATCCCGGTGCTGCCGCCGGTGACGACTGCGGTCTTGCCTTCAAGCTTCCCCATGCGCGCGAAGACCTTCCTTGATTTATGCATCGATCGGTACGGAACAAGACGGTACCGCTTCCGTACCGATCGATGCAAAAGAGGTACGATCGAGGGCATGGAGACACGGCGGAAGGGACCGATCGGCCGGCCGAGGGGCTTCGATGCCGATCGAGCCCTTGAACGCGCCATGCGGGTCTTCTGGCGGCAGGGCTACGAGGGAGCCAGCCTCACCGACCTGACCAGCGCCATGGGCATCAACCGCACGAGCATGTACGCGGCCTTCGGCAACAAGGAGGAGCTGTTCCGCAAGGCCCTGGAGCGTTACACCGAGGGCCCCGCCTCGTACGCGGCGAGAGCCCTGGGGGAGCCGACCTCCCGCCAAGTGGCCGACGCGTTCCTCCACGGCTCCGCCAGGGCCACCACCCAGCCCGACTGCCCCGCCGGATGCCTCGGCGTCCAGGGGTCCCTCGCCGCCGGTGAACCGGGACGCAACGCCCGCGACACCCTCGCCGACTGGCGCAACGAGTACACGTCCCATCTCCGCGACCGGCTCAGGCGAGCCGTGGAGGAAGGCGACCTCCCCCCGGACACGGATCCCGGCGCGCTCGCCCGTTACCTGATGGCCGTGGCGAACGGCATCGCCGTCCAGGCCGCCAGTGGCGCCACGTACGACGAACTCCGGCAGGTGGCCGACATGGCCCTGCGATCCTGGCCACCGGCGACGGCCCCGACCCGGCCGGCCGGCTGAGCCCCTTCGCGGGCGCGGACAGCGACGGCGCGCCGGGCCGGGGCGTCTCCGCGGGCGCGCCTGGGGCCTGTGCTGAGTCCGGATCACGGGAGCGGACGGCAGTCGCGCGCGGCCCCAACCCCTTGTCAGACACCGCTGTTACGTTGCCGCGAGGATCTTGCCTCGACCTCTGAGAGGGCTCATGTACGACGAACGGCTCGCCGAGTTCTCCCGCGAGCGGCTGGACGGCCGGCCCGTACCGGACGATCTGCGCGTGCTGCTGGAGGCGCAGTGGGAAGGCCGCACCGACTTCACCCACCTTCTCGACCTCGACTTCTTCGAGGCGGGAGAGGTCCAGCCGCTCCTGGACACCAGCTATCAGAGCAAAGGGGAACGCGCGAACCCGGAGATGCAGGCTGTCAACGCCGGAGCCGCGGAGATGGCCAAGTACGTCAAGCTCGTGGCGAAGGGCGGAAAGGGGTGGGTTGGCTACTGGCTGCACCCGGACGAACCCGCGGACCGCCCGTGGCATCTCATAGAGCTGGACACCGAGTTCACTTTCTGGGGCCTGGTCGGCCGCACCCTGACCGAGGGCGCCGCCGCCGAGGCGGCGCGCTACCAGGACGAGCCCGACGAGCGCATCGCGTTCACGCAACTGGCCGCCGAACTCGCCGGGCTGGGCGTCCCGCTGAGCACCCAGGACTACGACGCCCTCGACGACACCGAATACACGGTGGACCCGGAGGAACTCATGGAGGGGCTGATCGAAGCCGAACGCGAGAAGCGCGGTCTTTGCTGAGAGGGGAGACGCCGGCGGCTGCGGCGCCGCAACGGGAGAGCCGGCGGGTGTACGTGGGTGGGCGAAAGTCGGGTCGCCTGGGCGTTTGAGTCCCATGTAGCGGGCCCGCCCACCAAGCCCCACCCGCCGCCGGCCCTCCGCCCCCGGCCAGCGCACCCGACGGACCAGCAGCCGACGCGGAGCCCCGTAGCGTCCTGGCCGCGGCGCCCCGCCCCCGCCCCCGCCCTGCTGACGGTCGGCAGCCGCAACGACGTCACCCGGTGTCCCCCTCTGGCTGGCGTCCGAGGTGGTAGCCCAGGCGCAGTTCGTAGTCGCCCGGCTGATTGCGTCCTGCGGCGAGCGCGGCCGGGAGCCTGCGCTGGGAGCCGGGCCAGTCGAAGGAGTGCATGTAGAGGTCGTAGGAGGACTGCAGGTCCTCTGCGGACGGCAGCGTGTGCCGGTTGACCTGCTGCTTTACCGCGGCGATCGACTCCTTGTCGAAAGAGGCGATGCGGCGGGCGAGCGTGTCGACGAGGACGTCGAGTTCCCCGTCCGGGGCCGTGCGGTTGACCCAGCCGTACCGCTCGGCCAGTTCGCCCGGGTGTCATCGCTGGACAGGGCCACCTCCAGCGCGCGGGCGCGGCCGAGTAGCCGGGGGAGATGCTCCAGGCCGCCGCCGCCGGGAAGGTTGCCGTTGGCGGCCTCGGGCTGGCAGAAGAGCGCCCGTTCACTGGCGAAACGCATGTCCATCGCCTGGGTCAGCTCGCTGCCCACTCCCCTGACCCGCCCCCGGATCTTTGCGATCGAGACGACGGGCAGTCGTGACAGGCGCATGGTGGTGTCGATCAGCAGCGGGTTTCCGCTCGCGCCCGGTTCCGTGGGGGTCTCGGAGACTCGGGAGCTGTCGTAGTGGTTCAGGAAGTAGTCGGGGTTCGCCGACTCGAATACCGCCACCCGCAGCTCGTTCTCGGCGTCCATCTTGTCGACCAGCTTCGGCATGTCGAGTAGCATCTCCGGGCTGACCAGGTTGATCGGCGGGCTGTCGAACGTGATTCTCCACAGGCGCCGGGTCTCGGCGGTCACGGAGAAATGAGTCCATTGCTTCACGGCATTTTCTCCTCTGCTCTCACACGCCTTGTGGCGAGCAGGATACTCATCGGACAGAGGATAATGATCACCATCCGGCCGTGCGATTCGGATCCGCCGTCAGAGGGCTGGGCAGGGATTTCGCGAGGACTGATGATTTCCTCTACGGGTACCTCAGATGCCAGATCCGAGGGAAAGGCGTAACCCCATCCCGTGGAATTCTCGAAGCATCACGGCCCGGTGCTTGTTCGCCACCGCCCCGCCCCCTTACGTCCGAGGTAATGGCCCCGCCCTCTCCCTCCCGGGCAAGCTTGCGGTCTCCCCGCGGAACCGGGACGCGGACCGAGGCAACGAGACGAAGAGGCAAAGGAGTACCCGTGTCCACCAGCACGCGCGCCGTCGTTCAGGAACTGCTGCGCAGGATCGGCGAGGGCGATCCCGAGCGCATCGCCGAGCTGTACGCCGACGGGGCCGACTGGGCGCTCGACTGGCCCGAAGCCGAACACGGTCGCTCCGCCACCCCTTGGATCCGGCACCGTTCCACCCGCGCCGATGCCGCGGACCACTACCGTGGGATCGCCGATTTCCACGTACCCGAGGAAGCGGCGACCACCGTCGAACGCATCCTCGTCGACGGGGACGACGCCGTCGTCCTCGGCGAGATCCGCCAGACCGCCCGCCCCACCGGCCGCCCGTACCGCGCGCGGTTCGCCCTCCATCTCACCGTCGAGGACGGCCTCGTCACCCGGCACCACGTCTACGAGGACAGCCTCGCCGTCGCCCAGGCGTTCGACGCGGAACGCGCGTGAAGGCCATCGGGTCCGGGCCGCGGGCGGTACCGGTGCCGGGGAGCCGGTGCCGGGGAGTGCCGGGTTGCGGTGGGGCCGGGCCGCGGTGGGGCCGGTGTCGGGGAGTGCCGGGCCGCGGTGGGGCCGGTGCCGGGGAGTGCCGGGCCGCGGTGGGGCCGGTGCCGGGG